>JAFYNU010000053.1 GCA_017547975.1 Clostridia bacterium | reverse complement strand
ACCAGGGCAATGCCCGGCAGTTCCCGGAAGAATTCGGTGACACCCCGGTCCATTTCCCCCATTCCCACAACTTCCACCAGGAAGTTGTCCATGATTCCTTTGTAAAGACCGTAAGAAAGTCCCGTGATCAATACCGAAAGCAGGAATGCTTTGTAGGTGGACTTTTCATGGAAGGTCTCACGCATGGAAGCAAGCCATTTCATAATTTTTTGTATCTCCTTTTATTTTTTTACAATTGTTTCAGGCAAGAATACGCTCCAGGTATTCTGCAATCCCATCCCGGTCATTGCTGCCAATGGTCAGGTCGGCGGCTTCTTTCACCTCCGGAATGGCATTTCCCATGGCGACACCCACACCGCACAGCTTCAGCATACCAATATCGGCATAATCGTCCCCGAAAGCCGTAATGGAAGAAATATCTATACCAAGCGCCTTTGCCGTTTCCCGTATGGCGTTCTCTTTAGTGGCATTCTTTTTCGTAAATTTGTACCAGTTTCCATCCGAAAAACGGATCACGTCCACGCCATCCATACCCTGCACCCAATCCCATAGGGCATCTTCTTCTGTGGTTTCCACACAGAACTTCAGGCACGGCTGGTCCACATGCTCAAAATCGGTGTAAATGGCAGCACCCCAGGTTGCATCCAGGGTTTTGGGGTCGATTTTGTAATTCCAGTAGTGCTTTTCCCGGGTATCCACCGTCATTTCCACGCCGGAACCAAATCTTCCTCTGGCTTCCCGAATGAATTCCATGGTTTCTTCCGGCGTAAATGCCGCTTCCAATAACACCCGCTCCCCGGCTTTTACCAAGGCTCCCCCACAGGAGATAAAGACGTCGGGACGAAGCGATGACAGAAATTTTTCGCAATTCACCTCACTGCGGGAGGTGGAGATTCCCACCAGGATACCCCTTTTCCGGGCATTTTCCAGATCTTTCAGCGTGCGGTCCGAAATGGTTTTATCGCTTCGAAGCAAGGTTCCATCCAGGTCAAAAAGAAGCAGTTTACAATCCTTCATAGATTTCCTTTCCAATTTCATTCAGCATATATTCGGCAAAGGCAACCCGTTCTTTTTCGCTTGCCGTCATGGCGGGGCCGCCCGCATATTCCCCCAGGGCTTCCCGGATAACGGGGTGCCAGGCGGCGGGAAGATTGGCAATAGCCCATTCTCCCCCTTCTTTTTTGGAAAGAATCTTCCACTCACAGAGATACCCCAGAACCCGGCACAGGTTTAGGGTGACGTACATAGGGTTTTTCAGAATGTCCTCCCGGGCTTCGTCCACATCCTCCCGAATGCTGTCGAGGTATGCTTCGTGGGGTACTGGTCCGAAAACCTCCCCCACCTCCTTGCCCCACAGGGCAAGCCCCCGATGGCGTAGAATGGTAACGTGTGCCGCAAGGTCCGGGTCTTCCCCCTGCATTCCCTTTACGTAGCTATCTGGATCACGTTCATACCAGGCCAGATGAGCCGGCGAAAAATGCAGTTCATAGGGTGTGGGATATACAAAGGGATTGCATATATCTTCTAACATCACGCTCAGTTCCAACCCCTTTGGGGGAGCATTGCGATTCAATTCCACCACTCGGTCCATAAAAGCCCGTTTTTCACCGTCTGCGGGTATTCTTTTCACCACCACCAACATATCTAGGTCGCTCTTTTGTGGTTGAAAACAATTCATCACAGCCGATCCATGCAGGTATACCCCCACCAGGTTTGTGGTGAATATGCTTTTGCAAACACCAATAAACTCGGAAAGCAGGAGATTATATTCTCCCAGGATT
>JAFYNU010000052.1 GCA_017547975.1 Clostridia bacterium | reverse complement strand
GGTTTTGTACGTATTCTGCAGCCTGTTTTGCGGTAATGTCACCAGCAAAGTAGCGGTAGGCTTCCTCGTTCATCACTTCGGTAATCGCATTGCGGTTATGCTGGAGATGATCGGCCTGTCGAATGATCTTCCAGGTGTCTTCGTACCATCTCTGTTCCCTGGGAAGCCTAGTTTCCTTATCTTCCCCGTCCCAGGTGAGGTTCCGGCCAACGTACCTCTCGCATTCCGCCTGGTTAATGGAAAACTTGTAGACTCCTTTTAGCTCACAATCGGGGTAATCGTCCGCCGGGTCATCAGGAGCAATCTCGCCTACCACATTTTCCAGGAAATACCACTTCATGAATTCCCGAGCTGCCTCCCGACTCTCTTCTTTGTCCACCACGGCGAAGAAAGGTTCCGCCCATATTTCATAGCCATCATACACCGACGACGGGAAGGGAATCAGGACCCGTGCCCAGACGTCATTGGTGGCAATCGGCAGTTTTTCGGAATCCACATCGGAAAATCCTGCCAAATACTCCTTGGCGGCCTTCACATCAGTAAATAACCCCTCACAGTATGGGTGTTGCTTAAATCCATTGAACGAAAAATAGTCCGTATAGTAAAGCGCCGTATGATCCCATTCTTCGTGTGTAGTTCCCGCATTGCAAAATTCCAGCATATCTTCAAAAGAACCATCATCAAAGTGACAGGTATTGGCGTCCCAATCGATCCATTCGTCCAGGGTTAGTGCCATGTTCATCATGAGCAAATTCTTTTCATAAAACTTAAAATAGCCGGGATCGTTTTTTAGAACGAAATCCAGATAGTCCTTCTGGGTTTCAAACGTCTGGCCTTCTTCCAACAGACGGCATTCAACCACCATCCCTTGTATTTCAAATTCCCGGGGGAGATAATAGCAGGTCCCATCCACCCGGGTGGCATCCACAATGTTTTCAATCAGAACTCCTTCCTCGAAGAATTCGGGGACCACCTCCTCCAGAGGTGCAAGGAAGCCCTGTTTGATATAGTTGTTTAGTGCAAACTGATTGGCGATTGCAAGAATATCCAGATCCCCCGAAAGGAGGGCCAGGTTCATTTTGGTTATGTCCTTGTACTCCTTTATCACAATTTTGCAGTTGCTGTTGCGGCTGTTAAACTTGGCTGCTATCAGAGAAAAGATTTCGTTTGTTCCATCCAGATATCCTGTGTCGATCACTCCAAGGGTATATACGTTTCGTTCTTCGTGGGTGACGCTGTCCGATTCCGAAAGGAGGATCAAGCCGCCGTTGGCTACCACCAGAATACGGCCGTCCCCCATGATCCGTACCGCCCTTACCTGGGAATAACTATCCACCCCATTATAGATCAGGTCGGCGATCCGGGCACCGATTTCCCCATCGGCACGCCACAATTCGCTCCCGCACATATAATATCCGTATGTACCATCATTGAATGCTCCGCCTGTGGGAACTCCCTCAATGGCGGTTCCTTCCAGGGAAAGCTCTTTGGTCTCGGCTGTCAGGGGGATGAGTCTCGTTTCCTCCCACTGAGGGGCAAAGAAGTAGCTACCCCCTTCAGACCAATCGTACTGTGCCCCGCTGATCAATACGTGGGGAGTCCCAGAAAGCTCCAGCAAGCCATAGGTGCTGAACACCACGTCCGGATTGATTTCGGTGGTTTGCAGAAAGTGATCCTTGATATAAATTTCAAAATTAAACTCGGTGTAGTCCATCCAGATAAAAGGGGCATCCTCGATCATCGTCAGGTTCGCCCGGGCGTTATACTTGGTGTATTTCCCATAGCCATTCGCACCCTGTGGATTGATGTAGTCCCCAATGGGTTCCCCGTCCTTATAAAGCTGATACCGGACGCCGTAGCTGGTTTCCACACCCTTCTCGTCGGTGTAGAGGTAGGGCTCGCCGCCGATGGTCAAATTCAGGGAGGGATCGTAGTGTTGGGCAATTTGGTGGAAGGAGGCAGTGGGTTCCCGCTTTGCGGTGTCCTCCACGAATTCCATGTCATAATAGCGGTACTCGGTCTTGTAGGGGGTACCGTACTCGGTGCCGTACTTGGCTTCCATTTCGTCGCTCGTGACCCCCACGGTGGCTCGAAGCTCCCCATCCACCTCGATAATATCCATGAGCTTTTCGTTTTCGGTAAGGCCGAGATCCACGTTTTCCCCAAGGTAGGTATCGGCGGCTCCGTCCGCCTCCTCCTGCCCCTTTGAACAGGATGCAAGGAGGGACGCAGTCATAAGCAAGACGAGAAACAGGGCTGTCATGCGCCGGAAGGTGTGTTTCATGGTGAGTTCCTCCTTGTGTGGTTGATTTGTAAATTTATTATACACAAGGATCGCTATTCTTGTCAATATGATTCCTTCATCTTCATAAGTTCTTAAAAATTATGGATGGATAGGGCGAACGCCACCTGAAAAAACAAGCATGGCAGTTTACTGCCATGCTTGTTTCTATATGTTCGGGCTTACCCCACCAGGAAGAGAATTGCCCCGACGAGGCTGAACAGGATGCCCACAATCTGCCGGCGGGAGAGTTTTTCCCGATAGAAGACCCAGGGCAAAAGGGTGCACATGACGATGCTCATGCCGGTGCCCAGGGGGGAGGTGATGACGATGGGCAGGATGGTGCCGGTGAAAAGGGTGATGATGTAACAGCTTCCCGAAAGCACCGAGGAGGCGGTGGCGTAAACCACCGAGGATTTGGGGAAGGCAAAGGCTTTTTTCCCTTCCCTGCTCAAATAGTAGATGGCCACGAAGGAGAAGAGGATCACCCGGATGATACCGATCCATACGCTGAAGCTGAGGGTATCCACCGTTTCAAAGGCGGTTTCCACCTGATGCTGTTTGCTGAGGATGGAAACGGCACTTCCCAGAAGAATGATCACCCCGTAAAGCCACAAAAGCCCCTTGCCTTCCTTGTCCCCCACGTTGGAACGGATGAGAAGGGTGGAAAGGAGCATCAAGGCGATGGCCACCCCATCCATCAGGGTGAGGCTTTCGTGAAGTACCAACACGCCCCAGAAGCAGGAAAGGATGATGGTTCCCACGGTGCCGAGAATGTTCACCGTGGCGATCTTGCCGATGGAGTAGGCCTTCATTTGCGCCATGACGTTGCAGGCGGCGCAGGAAACGATGACGGTGGCCACGATGATGGAGTAGGGGGTAATTGCAAGCGCCTGACCCCGGACAAGCATCAAAACCCCCGGCACAATGGCGGAAATGACCCCGTTGATGATCAGGTACATGGTGTTGGCTTTCAGGGAGGTGCCTGCCGTCAGCTGATACTTTTTATAAAGGTAGACGGTGTTCAGGGAGGAAAGCAGCATGGTGAAGACGTAGAGTGCGTAATAGCCGGTCATGGTGGAAAAACTTCCTTTCGGGATGTGATGTTTTTTATTTCTTACGGAATACCCGCTCCGCCATGCCCCAACGGCAAAGGGTGTGGTAGCCCAGGGGATGGTAAAAGCGAAGGAGGGAATCTTCGTGGCATTGGAGGGTGGCGGTGAGACCCAGGTCGGTGATGCGGCGGGTGACGAAGCTGCTGATGATCCGGCCGTAGCCCCTGCCCCGGTAATCCGGCAGGGTGGAAACCGAGCCCAGTACCCCGTGACGGTCGCTGGTGACGTTCATGGTGGCGCAGGCCACCGGGGTGCCTTTTTCATAAAGGTACCACAGCTCGGTGCGGCCCGACATGATGCGGGTGGCGTAGTCCTCGTACCAGATGTTGTAATTGGTGTGTTCGGCAAAGCCCTCGTGACAAACCGAAAGAAGTTCGAAAAAAGGACGGAGATTTTCGCTTTTTCGGATATCGTAGCCATCGGTATGTAGGAAGGTGATCCCATCGTGGATCATGGCATGGGAGGATTCGAAGGCGGTGAGGGAGAGCTTTTGGGTAAGCGACTCCACAAGATCTGCTTTTCCTTCGATGCCTGCCCAGTAGGGATTTTTCTTCAAAAAGGGCAGGAAAAAGTCCCCCTGGGTATCAATCGAGGCCAGGTAGACCGTGCCGTAAAAGCGGGTCAGAACCCCCTTGACCTCCCCGTTCAGGCTTTCCTCCAGCCAAAACTCGGTGTCGGGGGTAATGCCATGGGCCTTGTAGATGGTGTACATCCGGGGACCGTAGATCTCGTCGGTGTTGCAAAAGGCCAGAAATGCCCTTTCTTTATTTTTGCTGAAATAAGAGATTTTTTTGAGCATAATATGATTCCTTTTGCATATTGACGGAGAATTAAAGTTTTGGTAAAGTATAGACGAACCTGGAAAGGAGGGATGTGTCTTGAGAAATCCCGCAATCAAGAAGCTTACGTTTGCCGCTCTTCTGGTGGCAATGGACATTGTTTTGGCCCGTTTTTTGGCAATCCCGCTGGGGTATGAGCGGCTTAGCCTGCAGTTTTTGCCCGACGGCATGGCGGGTATCCTGCTGGGACCGGTATTTGGGGGCATGGTAACCCTGGGTGCCGACATCCTGGGGATGCTGGTTCAAAGCGGGGGACTGGTGATCAACCCCCTGATTTCGGTGGCCGCCCTTTTGCGGGGCGTGATTCCGGGGCTTTTGCTTTATAAAAAGGAACTCACCTACAAGCGCATTCTGTTTGCCGTCTGTGTGTCCCTTTTGATTTGTGATATTGGAATTACCTCCACCTCGCTGCACATCTTCTTCTATCCCTCGGTGCCCCTGTGGCAGATTATGGGGGTGCGGGCAGCGGTACGGGTGGTTTACGCACCGCTGCAGGCGTGGATTTTGAAAATGATCAGCGATCGGGTAAAGCCCATGTTCCGTTGATCAGCGCAGTTCCACCACCGTG
>JAFYNU010000004.1 GCA_017547975.1 Clostridia bacterium | reverse complement strand
TACCCCAACCGGGTGTTACTCCCAGGGCGGTCTGCTTGTGGCTGAAGGCGGTGGCGGTCATGAGCCAGGCCTTTTTGTACTTGTAGGTCTTGCCCCCCACCGTGGTGACGGTACCGGTGCCGTCTCCGTTTTCGGTGACGGTGATGGTACCCTTCTGTCCGCCAAATCCGGTTGAACCACCCAGGTTGGAGCTGGAGGAGCCGGAAGAGGATGAGGACGACGAGGAGGAGCTGGGCTTTTTGTTGCTTGAGGAAGAGGAAGAGGAACTGGGTTTCTTATTGCTTGAGGAGGAAGAGGACGAGGAAGAAGGCTTCTTGGTAGTGGTCTCGCTTTCCTTTTCCACCTCGGTGGATTTGATGGTCAGCTTGGCCTTCACCGAGCTTTCCGCACCCGCCTGGGTACCCACGATGTAGTAGGCATCCTCCGCTTCGGTTACCACGGTTTTGGAAACCAGTTCCCGGGAAACCAACTCCCCATCCCGGTAAATCAGGGCATACTTGTTGATGGCTTCGCCCTCTTTGCCGTCGGTGGTTTTGATGGTGGTTCCCACGTAGTAGTCATTGGATTCCACCTTCACTTTGTGATAGGGAATGCGGACGCTCTCTTCCTCATACTCCACGGTGCCGCGGCTGACAACAATACTGCTGCCTGCCCGGGGAATGTCCTCCCCTTCGGGGGACACCGCATCGTAGGTGCCGAGTTCCACTCCCTCACGCTGAAGGATGGTGTTGACGCTTTCGCCCACGGTGTACACGGTTCGGCTTCCGCCGTCCACCTGGAGGGTGACCGTGTAGGCCCGGGTCACGTCAATTCTGGAAAGGATATCGCCGTCTTTTTGCGTTACCTGGTCGTGACGATCCAGTTCGATTCCCAAATGCTCCAGCACTTCCTCCCCATCGGCCCGGAGGCCGGTGTAAAGATGGTACTGATCATCGCACTTGACAACGTAAACCGACTGTCCCGATACCATGTAAATGATAATGGCCAGGGTAACGATCGCAAACAGTGCCAAATATGAAAGACGGTTGGATAAAAACCCTCCCAAAAGCGATCGAGGGTTACCCCTCTTCGATTTATTCATGATTTAACCTCCATACGAAAAACTTACCGTTACGGAGACAAGGTCCATCCCATTCCACACCCAAGGGATCTCATTACAAAACGCTTCCGGTAAGGCTCGCCCATTTTGCCCTTCGGATTGCCGTCCGTCGGGAAAAACCTGCGAAATCTATGTAAACGCCAAAGGCGGTGTTTTCAAAGTTAATATGAGAGGTAAAATTTAGGTTTATCCAACTGTATATGGTTCGGTATGAAGATAAAAAAGAGAAAGCAGCCGATGCCGGAAGGGCACCGGCTGCATCGTTTCCAAAAAAGGACTCGTTATCTCTTGGAGAACTGGGGAGCGCGACGAGCGGCCTTCAAGCCGTACTTCTTACGGTCCTTCATTCTCGGGTCACGGGTCAGGAAGCCAGCCTTCTTGAGGACGGCACGATAATCCGCGGAGATGTTCAGCAGGGCGCGGGAGAGACCATGACGGATAGCGCCGGCCTGGCCGGAAACGCCGCCGCCGGCGACAGAAACGACCACGTCAAACTTTTCAAGCAGGTCCAGGGCAACCAGGGGCTGACGGACGATGAGCTTGAGGGTTTCGAGGCCAAAATAATCGTCGATATCGCGGTTGTTGATGGTGATCTTGCCGGTGCCGTTGGGGTAAAGGCGGACACGGGCTACCGAGCTCTTACGACGGCCGGTACCATATACATAAGGTCTTTTAGATTCGTACATGTTACGTTATCCTCCTTAGATGTAGTCGGGAGCATCTACGGGCTTCTGGGCCTGGTGCTTGTGTTCAGCGCCGGCGTAGATCTTGCAGCGGTTGAGGGACCAACGGCCGATGGAGTTCTTGGGGAGCATGCCGCGGACAGCAAGCTTCATAGCAAGGGCCGGCTTTTCCTTCATGAGGATGCGGTACTTGGTTTCCTTCAGGCCTCCGGCGTAACCGGAATGGGTACGGTAGTACTTCTGTTCCAGCTTGTTGCCGGTCAGAACAGCGTCCTTGGCGTTGATGATGATGACGAAATCGCCGCAGTCGACGTTGGGGGTGAATTCGGGCTTGTGCTTACCGCGAAGCAGAACAGCGGCCTTGGCAGCGGTCTTGCCCATGGGGACACCGGCTGCATCAATGACGTACCACTTGCGTTCAACGGCTTCTACTTTTGCCATGTAGGTGGACATGCAGTTAAATCTCCTTCATTTGATTATATTCATGCTTAGCGCAATCGTTGACTTATACACTATACCACTTTATGGATACAATGTCAAGCACTTTTTTTGAAGAATTTTAACTGTATTTTCGAACCTCGTTTTTTCTCGTTTATTCTCTCGTTTCCTCCCGTTTTCAAAAAGGCTATGCAAAAATATTTTTTAATCCTTCTCCCTCCGCCCCGGATTTTGCCGTCCAAAGTCGGTTTTCCCCCAGACACCGAAAAAGGGAATGTCCCGGCGGAACATTCCCTTTTGACTGTTTCTTCTTACAAATTCGCCCCGGCGATCAGGTCGACGCCACACCCAAGGGCGTTTTGGACCACCACGTCCCCCCGCTTGAGCGTTTCGGTGACCATCACCTCCCGGCAGAGCTCTGCCAGGTCAAATAGGATCCGTTTCGGCACCGGTCCGGCGCTTTTTACCGGAAGCAGGGTGATTTCCGAAATCCCCTCCGCCACCCGAACGGTGGAGGTGAACATCCGCTTGGGGTCGGTGAATTCTTCCCGGGCATAGGCTTCCCCACGGGGGCAGGCGGCTCCGGTGAGCTTGAGTTTCTCCCCTTCCCGGATGGCCAAAATGGTACATCCCCGGGGGCAGACGGTACAGGTGATTTTCTTTTCCATGGTTTACTTTCCTCCCAGAATGTACTCGGCGGCATAGCGTCCTGCGAGCTCCCCTTGCCTGGAAACCCGGTCCACCAGGTCGTGGACCTTCACCACGTTGCCGCAACCGAAAAGGCCGGGAATGCTTGTCATGAGCTTTTCGTCCACCTTCAGGCCGTTCCCCCGCTCAATTTCCGCTCCGGCGGCGGAGAAGAGCTCGGTTTCGGGTACCAGCCCCACCGAAAGAAGCAGGGTGTCACATGCCACGTACCAGGATTTTTCCAGAATGGGCTTCAGGTTTTCATCCACCGGAGCCAGGGTCACACCGGTGACCCGTTCCTTGCCGTGGATTTCCGCCACAGTGGTGGAAAGGAGCAGGGGTATATCAAAATCCTCCAGGCATTGGACGATGTTTCGGGTAAGCCCCCCCGATTTGGGCATCAGCTCTGCCACGCACTTCACGTGTGCCCCTTCCAGGGTGAGCCGGCGGGCCATGATCAGGCCGATGTCCCCCGAACCCAGAATGACCACCTCACGTCCGGCGTGGTAGCCTTCAATATTGATGTAGCGTTGGGCGGTACCGGCGGTGAGCACCCCGGCGGGACGGGTGCCGGGGATGGCGATGGTGCCGGCACTGCGTTCCCGACAGCCGGTGGCCGCCACGATGGCCTTGGGATGGAGCTCCAGGTACCCCTCGGTGCGGCTGATGGCCAGCACAGTCAGGTCGGGCAGGATCTCGAGCACCGGCGTATTCAAAAGATAGGGAATCTTTTCTTCCTCCATCATGTCCTGGTAGCGTCCGGCGTATTCGGGGCCGGTCAGGTCTTCCCCAAAGGTTTGGAGTCCAAACCCGGTGTGGATGCATTGGCGAAGCACGCCCCCCAGGTAGGGATCGGTTTCCAGAATCAGAATGTCTTGTATGCCGCTTTTCCGGGCCGAAAGAGCCGCCGCCATACCGGCACTGCCCCCGCCCACAATCAAAAGTTCAGGATTCTTTACCATATTACTTCACCTTTCCCACCAGGATCTCCGATCCTTCGTCGTCGTACTTCACCTGATCCTTGGGAATACCCAGCTCCCGGGCCAGAATATTCACCACCACCGGTTGACAGAAGCCCCCCTGGCAACGGCCGAAGCCTGCACCAACCCGCTTCTTGACCCCCTTGACGGTGGTTGCCCCGGCATTGCGGTGGATAGCATCCACGATTTCGGCTTCCGACACCTTTTCGCACTTGCACACAATGGAAGCGTAGCGGGAATCCCGGCCGATCCATTCCCGTTTTTCCGCCTCACTCAAACGGTTCAGGCGGATCTGGGGACGGCGGATGGGATTGAAGTCGCTTTTCTTTTCGGCGCCCAGGTCCCGGGCAATTTCATCCGCCAGGTAGCTTCCGATGGCGGGGGCCGAGGCAAGTCCCGGGGATTCCACCCCGGCGGCCTGGTAGAAGCCGGGCATTTCGGTTTTACCCACCATGAAGTCATCGGTACTGGGGGTGGGGCGAATGCCCGCAAAGGTGCGGATATTCAGGTTCATGGGAAGGGGATCCTTCAGGAAGCGCCCGGCGTTTTCCCGGACGAAGGCCAACCCCTCCGCATCGGTCATGGTCAGATCCCGGTCGGCCACCACCTTGGCATCGGGTCCCACCAGGAGCTTGTCGTGTACCGAGGGGCTCACCAAAACCCCCTTGCCCACCTTGCTGGGGCAGGCAAACAGGGTGTGATTCACAAGTCCCACGGTCTTCCGGTCCAGAAGGTAGTATTGCCCAAGCCGGGGGGTAATGGTGAATGCCGGAGGCAGGAGCATGTCGTGAATTTTATCCGAATAGACCCCCGCCGCATTCACCACGGTGCGGGCTTTGTATTCCTTTTTGTCGGTGCGGACCACAAAGCCCTCACCGATCTTTTCGATGCCGATGACCTTTTCCCCAAGGATAAGACCGGCACCGTTATCCATGGCGTTTTCCGCCGCCGAAATGGCGGCGCCCCAGGGTTCGGTAATGCCAGCCGAGGCGGCCACCAGGGCCCCCTTGGCCTCGGGAGAAATATTGGGTTCCAGCTCCCGAAGCTCCGCCTGGTTTGCAATATGCAGGTCGGGTACTCCGTTTTCCAGTCCCCGATGATAGAGCTTTTCCACGTGTTCCATTTCGTCCCCGTTGAAGGCCACCACCAGGGAAGCCAGGGGCTTGTACAGGAAATCCAGTTCCCTGGAAACCGTCTTGTAAAGCTCTGCACCCCGCACGTTGAAATAGGCCTTTTGAGTCCCCGGCACCGGGTCGTAGCCTGCGTGTACAATGGCGCTGTTGGCCATGGTGGCCCCCGAAGCCAGGTCGGAATGGCTTTCGATCAAACTGACCTTCAGCTTGTAAGCCGAAAGGTAGCGCATGGTCATACAACCGATTACGCCGCCGCCGATGATGATGACGTCCTCCATAATCTATCTCCCTCTCGAAAATAAAACAGCACCAAAGACGGGGCTCTGCTTCCCCATCTTTGGTGCGATCACATGACTCGTTCGCATGTATTATGTTATCTACATTATATGCGTTTTTTCTACGTCTGTCAATGACTTTAACTGAATTTTTTCACCCATTTGAAGCGGTTGATCTTCACCACCGCAATGAAGCACTTGGTTACCTGGTCGCATTTCAAAATGGCGAACACCCACAGGGGGGACGCTTCGAATACGAAAGCCGCCAGGAATGCCGCAGGCAGTACGATCAGCCACATCCACACCAGGTCGTTGTAGAACACAAACTTGGTATCCCCGCCGGACCTAACGATACCGGTGAGGCACGGCATTTGGTAGGAGGTACCCACCAGGGTGACCGAAAGCACCGTCATAAAGAGGATGGCAAGCTCCCGGGCGGCGCCGTCGATGGCGTAAAGCCCCACAATCAGGTCCTTCACCAGGAAGAGGCAGGTGCCGGAGGTGACCCCCAAAACCAGATATAAGAGCTGCATGGTGATGGCGTAGGGTTTGATGCGGTCGATCTTCCCCTCCCCGAGGGTTTTGCCGATGATGACCCCCGATGCACTGGCGGAGGCATAGCTCACCACCGAAATCACCGAGAAGACGGTGGCGGCGATGGAGTTGGCATTGATGGCATCCTTTCCCATGTGTCCCAGGATGGCGGTCTGGAAG
>JAFYNU010000051.1 GCA_017547975.1 Clostridia bacterium | reverse complement strand
TCCTTTCGGAGGAATCCATGCTGCGGGACATCGAAACCATTTCCGCCCTGGCCGACCGTATGGCCAATGCGGAGATCCTGCCGGTTTCCCGCACCATCCCCCAGAACGTGCAGGAAAAGCTGGATTACTACTTCTTCCGCAAGCGGGAGACCCCCAAGGAGTGACCCATGAACCGTACCGAAGAACGCAACCCCCGCTCCACCCACATTGACACCATGCCCCTGGCCGATGCCCTGGCCCTGATCAACGACGAGAACCGCCGGGCACTGGATGCGGTGGATGCCGCCCTGCCCCAAATCGGGGAGGTATGCCTGGCCATGGAAGCATCCATCCGGGCCGGCGGCCGCATCTTCTACGTGGGCGCCGGCACCTCCGGCCGCCTTGGTGTCATGGATGCGGCCGAGTGTCCCCCCACCTTCGGGGTACCCCGGGAGCTATTCACCGGCATCATCGCCGGGGGCACCCCCTGTCTGACCGCCGCGGCAGAAGCCCAGGAGGACAGCGCAGAGCGGGGTCGGGCCGACCTGATCGCCGCCGGAGTCACCGGGCGGGACACCGTCATCGGCATTTCCGCATCCGGCGGAGCCGCCTACGTGGTGGCAGCCCTGGAATACGCCAATGAGATCGGTGCCTACTCGGCGGCCATTGTGAACAACCCCGCCTCCCCCATGGAGGAAGCGGCGCAGACCACCATTATGGTGGATTCGGGACCAGAGGTCATCACCGGCTCCACCCGCATGAAGGCGGGCACCACCCAAAAGATCGTTTTGAACATGCTCTCCACCATGGTCATGGTCCGCACGGGTTACGTGTACCAGAACATGATGGTGAACCTGCGTCCCACCAACATCAAGCTCCGGGGCCGGGTCATCCGCATCGTCGGCGAGATCCTTGGGTGCGACGAAGAAACCGCCGTTTCTCGTTTGGAAAAATCCGATTGGAACATCCGAAAAGCAGTGGAATAACAAAAACCTGACCCCGGGCTGTGGAGGGTATGATCACAGCCCGGGGCGTTCTATCGCTCCGCGATTGCGGGGGATATGCAATATTTAGTTCCGCTCCGCAAGATAGAGGGAGATGCGGTTCTGGATGAATTCGGCGGCTTGTTCTGCGGTGATATCGCCCACAAAGTAGCGCCCAGCTTCCTCCAACATAATGTTCTGAACATCACCGTAATAACCATCCAGGAAATGATCCACACCGGTGATCAAGGTATTGGATTTTTCATCGGTGATGGGGTCCCAATTTGGGGGCATGTAGGGGGATTCCCCGGGAATAAAATCGGGCAAGAAGGTTTCAATATACGTACCATTTCGAATGGCATCATACTCGTCCTGGCGAATGGTGATGAAGGTAGTCATTCCAAAATCAGTTATCAGGGTTTGAGTAAGGAAGAACTCCACAAAGGTCTTCGCACCATTCTGGTTGTTCTTTCCCACAATGGCTCCAAGAAAATAGGGTGTTCTTGCACCATAACCATCGTACAGAGCGGAGGGAAGGGTGAAGATGGTCTGTGGATCACCCACCAAATCCATAGGATTATCCGAATAAAAAGAGGAAGATAATCCCTCTCCCGCAGAATACATGGCGATTTGGGGTGTTTGGGAGAAGTTGGCATTCAATTCGTCCTCATCCTTGGCGCATAGGTCGCAGGAACGGAGGAACGCCAGGAAGGATTCGTCGGTAAAGTGGGCGGTATTATCTTCTGCATTGATCCATTCACTGGCGGAGGACATGGCGTGCTGGAACCAGATACTTTGGAGCTGCGTTTTGAAAAAAGCGGAATCCTTTTCACCTACAAAAGCCACAAAATCGTTGAAGTTCTCAAATGTGGGAGCATCTCCCACAAGGGATTTTGCGGCGGTACAATACTGTACCGTAAACCCCCTGGGTAAGTAATATG
>JAFYNU010000050.1 GCA_017547975.1 Clostridia bacterium | reverse complement strand
GGATGTTCTTACCAAGAGAGATTTCGCCCTCGCTGGTGGAAGGACCGTCAGCAAGAACGGTGTCAGCGGTAACGCGCTCGCCAACCGCAACGATGGGACGCTGGTTGATGCAGGTACCCTGGTTGGAACGGAGGAACTTGATCAGCTCGTGGCTCTTGGTGCCCAGAGCGGGATCATCGTAAAGAATCTGGATTTCATCGGCGGTGGATTTCACCACGATGCCGTCCCCTTCTGCCAGAACGCAGACGCCGGAGTCCACGGCGGCCTTGTGTTCCATACCGGTGCCAACCACCGGGGCTTCGGGACGGAGAAGGGGTACTGCCTGACGCTGCATGTTTGCACCCATCAGAGCACGGTTGGCGTCGTCGTTTTCCACGAAGGGAATCATGGCGGTTGCGATGGAGATCATCATCTTGGGAGATACGTCCATCAGGTCAACACGGCTGCGGTCGACCACCACGATTTCGTCACGGTAACGGCAGGTGATACGATCGTTGATCAGGCGATGCTGGTCGTCCATGGGTTCGTTGGCCATGGCAACGTAGAAGCCGTCTTCCTGGTCAGCGGTGAAATATTCGCATTCGGAGGATACTATACCGGTTTCCTTGTCAACCCGGCAGTAGGGGGCTTCGATAAAGCCGAAATCGTTGATTTTGGCGAAGGATGCCAGGTAGGAGATCAGACCGATGTTGGGACCTTCCGGAGTCTCGATGGGGCACATACGGCCGTAGTGGCTGTGGTGTACGTCACGAACTTCGAAGTTTGCACGGTCACGGGTCAGACCGCCGGGGCCCAGGGCCGAAAGACGACGCTTGTGGGTCAGCTCGGCCAGGGGGTTGGTCTGGTCCATAAACTGGGACAGAGGCGAGGAACCGAAGAATTCCTTGATGGCGGCGGTGATGGGCCGCACGTTGATCAGCGACTGGGGGGTGACAACGTCCAGATCCTGGATGGACATTCTTTCCTTGATGACCCGTTCCATACGGCTGAAGCCGATGCGGAACTGGTTCTGGAGCAGTTCACCCACGCTTCTAAGGCGCTTGTTGCCCAGGTGGTCGGTATCATCGGGGGTACCGATGTCGTAAGCAAGGCAGTTGAGGTAGTTGATGGAGGCCAGAATGTCGTCGGCAATGATGCTCTTGGGGATCAGTTCATTGCGGGCTTCTTCCAGGCGTTCCTTCAGGGCTTCCTCGTCGTCGCCGCATTCCCGCAGGATGGTTTCGAGAACCGGGAAGTAAACCTTTTCGGTGAAGCCGATTTCCTTGGGATCAAAGGGAACGAAGCCCTTCATATCCACCATGTTGTTGGTGAAGACCACCACGTCGTGGCCGTCCACGTTCAGGACGACACGGGCGACACCCCGGGCTTCCAGGAAGTCGGCCTTTTCACGGCTGAGGACTTCGCCGGGTTCGGCAATGATTTCACCGGTCATGGGATCTACAACCGGCAGGGCCAGGGTACGGCCGGCAATACGGGGACCGATGGCCAGCTTCTTATTGTACTTGAAACGGCCAACGCGGGAAATATCGTAGCGCTTGGGATCGAAGAAGAGGCTGTCAAGCAGGCTTCTGGCGCTTTCCACCGTGGGGGGCTCGCCGGGACGCAGGCGGCGGTAGATTTCTACCAGGGCTTCGCCTTCGGTTTTGGCGGTATCCTTTTCCAGGGTGGCGATCATGCGCTCGTCTTCACCATAAAGTTCCCGGATCTGAGCATCGGTCTTTACGCCCAGGGTACGGATCAAAGAGGTGACCAGGAGCTTGCGGTTCTTGTCGATACGAACGTAGAAGAGGTTGTTGGCGTCGGTTTCGTATTCCAGCCAGGCGCCGCGGTTGGGAATGATGGTGGAGGTATAGATATACTTATCGGTCTTGTCGGCCTTGGCAGTAAAATAGATGCCAGGGGAACGGACCAGCTGGGAGATGATGACGCGTTCGGCACCGTTGATGACAAAGGTACCGGTATCGGTCATAACCGGCAGGTCGCCAACAAACAGCTCCTGCTCCTTGATTTCTTCGGTATTGCGGTTGCGAAGACGAACCTTAACCTTAATGGGTGCAGCGTAGGTGGCGTCCCGTTCCTTGCACTCCTTCACCGAATACTTGGGCTTATCGTTCATAGAATAGTCAATGAACGTCAGCTCGATGGTATTCGTATAGTCGGTAATGGCGGCAACGTCACGGAAGACTTCCCGCAGGCCCTCTTCCAGGAACCATTTGTAGGAATTCTTCTGCACTTCGATGAGGTTGGGCATCGTCAAAAATTCGCCCACCTTGGAATAGCTCTTACGGACGGTATTGCCGTACCGTACATCCTTTACCATGTTCTTTCCCTCCAGTTTCATCGTTTAGCGGTGTAAATGATACGCTCGGGTGCGTGTATTGTTTATTGGTTTGTACCCCTTGCGTTTCCCCCTCTTTTCTGTTACACTCTATACGAGCCAGTCATGAGACACAGTTACGCAGTATGATACAGTATAATATAATACCACCTTTTGTCATCCCTGTCAAGTCTTGTCAGGGATGTTTTTTTACTTTATTTTCACCAAAATTCACCCCGCCTCTCCCCCGCTTCATTGTCATCTCCGTTCGGAATTGACAATTGTCAATTCCGTCGGCATCTGCTATAATATCATCAACCAGATTTCATACACAAGGAGAATTCCTATATGCCAAGCCCCGTCAATCGTCCCGTCATGACCTGTTCCTATGCCAATGCCGCCACCCTGGCCCAGCACGTTGCCGGGGGCGTGGTCACCAATGCGGAGGAAGCCTACCGCTTCGTCTATCTTTACGGCCCCACGGCGGTGGGAAAGACCACCCTGCTTTCCGAAATCCAGCGAAAAATCGGCCTGGTCTCCCCGGAAAAAAAGGTAAAGCGTTTCTCCCTTTATGATTTCACCGAAAACCTGTCGGACGCTGTGAAGGAAGGCAGGGTTGACGCATTCCGCACCGGGCTGACCGAGGATTGCGACGTTTTGCTGTTGGATGATCTTCATTTCCTGGAAGGAAAAGCCGCCACCCAGGAGGAACTGGCCCGCATTCTGGACGCCCTGCTTGCCGCCGGGAAACGGGTGGTATTGGCAGGGGAAAAGCCCCTCTATGCCTACGCCGCCCTGGATGCCCGGATGGCTTCCCGGATCGCCGCCTCCACCATGGTGGCCATGGAATACCCCGACTTTGATACCCTGGCGGGACTTGCCAAAAGTCAGCTTCTTGACATGGGGATCCCCTTCGACCCGGCAGTTCCCGACCGCATTGCCGAAGTCACCGGCAACCTGGCCGCCCTGCAGGGTGCCATGAACCAG
>JAFYNU010000049.1 GCA_017547975.1 Clostridia bacterium | reverse complement strand
CGGGCTGATTCTGGTATTTTTTCTTGAAAATCTTCCGGCGGAAAAGATAGACGGTGTAAACCGCCCACAGGAAGAAGAAAATACAGAAAGCGATGATGGCGTTACCGAAGGAGCTTCCCGCAAAATTCAGGAAGAGAAGCAGGGGGGCAATCATCACCATGGCGGGGAAGTTGGAAAGAATGTACAGGCTGGAGGTGGGGGTACGCAGGCCCGGGTCGATTTCCTTCAAAAGAATCATCCCGTTGGAGGCGGTGCCGGTCAGGGTACCGAAGCTCATCAGGAAGAATTCGTGCTCAAAGCCCTTGAAGCATTCCCTGGCCACCAGGCGGATGTAGACGTAGGTGATGATGGTACCCACCAGGCTCAGGATGACGATGGGGAGAATGTAATTTTTGATGTCGTTGATTTCAATAGCCGCCACACCGGCAACGATCATCAGGTCGAAGGAAAAACCGGAGATCCGGTCCATCTGGTAGTTGTTGATGTATTCCCGGTGCATCAGGTTTTTCTTACGCAAAAGCTTCACCGCAGCCCGGATCAGCATGGCCGCCAGACAGGCCCACAGGAAGTTGAAGCCCCAGGCAATGCTGTTGGTGAAATCGGAAATGACCCCCAGAAGGCACATGAAGCCGAAGGAAATGGCGTAGGCCAGGGCGACGAAGCCCGCCTGGATGGTGAATTTGTCCACCGATTCATT
This sequence comes from Clostridia bacterium, assembly GCA_017547975.1. Classification (GTDB taxonomy): domain Bacteria; phylum Bacillota; class Clostridia; order Oscillospirales; family QAMX01; genus RUG11797. The sequence continues at coordinate 1,636 of JAFYNU010000049.1, read as the reverse complement.
GTCGGGGATTTCACCGCCGGTGGGGTTGGTCTGATCGACAATCTCGCCGGAGGGACGTTCGCTGCGGACCGAAAGGAAGCCCCGCTTTTTGGAAATATTGATATGCAAAACACCGAACACCGAAGCCACCACAAAGCCAATGGAAGCCAGGGACAGGCCAAAGCTGCCGTTGCCGGCGAACATGGCTGCGGGAGTGTTGGTGAAGTTGATATCCCAGGTGAGGGCATTGCCCGGACCCTGACCAAATGCCAGGGGCAGGATCAGACCACAAATGTAGGAGACGATCTTTTCACCGTTCCGGGTCAGGAGGAAGAGGAGCAGGGTGATCCCCATTCCCACAAAGGCCTGCAGCATATAGGTGCCTCCCTGCAGGGCGCCGAATTCCAAAACCTGAGCCTTGCTGGTTTTGTGGGTGCTCTTTTCGGTTTTCAGCGACATGGCGGCAAAGCCGATGGCCAGGCAGTGATAGGTGATCACCTGCATCAGCCGGTTATCCACCAGGATGATGCCAAATTGCTTACAGATGATATCCACCACCAGAAGCAATGCACCCCCCAAAAGGGCGGAGGGAATCAGGCACTTCCGGAACAGGGGAACCGTTCGCCGGAGAATATTTCCCAGCATCAAAAATAAAAGCAGGAGCCCAAGCTGTACCAAAAAGGCCCAAACAGCACCGTAATTGGCCAATGTGAAGTTCCAACTGGAAGCATAATCCATAAGGCGGCATCTCCATTCTGTCAAAAGGTGTTACCGAGTATTATAATCCAAATTTGTTGGGTTGTCAACAAAATAGGGTTTGGAAATCCTCAGGGAAAGCATAGCAAATGCCGCTCTAACCGGATTGCATACTCCAAGGCGATCTTTGTGCCGCTTTTTCTTCTCGTGGGAGCCAGTGCTTCATCGTAGTATATCAGACAGAAACGGCTTTTTTCGATCATTTCCATATTTCTCTCCACGTACACCGCCTTGCCGGCCCCTATCAGTTTTGAAGGATAATAAGTATCTTCGTATCGTCCCAACAGGTAGTTTTTGTAGGATTCATCGATTATGGGAAATTCGGCACGCACATAGATACGACGGATATGAGGGTGCTTCTCTTTTGCTTTGGTCACCAATTCGTAACAAAGGCTGTTAAATTGACTTTTACTTCCAAAAAGGAAGGTGTCCACCGATTCCACCACGATCAACCGTTCTATTGCGGCAGAAACCAATTGAATCAAATCATCGGTTTCGTGTATTTCCCTGTGTCCGAAGAAACAACAAGTATGGTTTGGCATGTGCAATCTCCTTTGCAAAAAGATTCCTTTTATTATTATAAAGGAAATATCACTTTAAGTAAAGGATTATGCAATGGTAGATAATAATAAAATGCGCCCGTTTTCGATAGAATATAGGCATCAGGAAAGAGGGGCGTCGTTATGAAAACAGAGTATCCGGAAAAGTACATCACGCTTGGTCTGAAGATTGCATATTACAGGAGAAAAGCCGGTTATACCCAGGAATATTTTGCGGAGCTGATTGGAAAAAGTGTCAGCTTTGTGGGACAGGTGGAAGGAACTGGTACGATTCGCGGCGTATCGCTGGAAACTCTGTTCAAGATGGCTCAGGTGCTGAAAACCACCCCGGCTAAGCTATT
>JAFYNU010000003.1 GCA_017547975.1 Clostridia bacterium | reverse complement strand
TTCCCTTCCTGCTTGCCGAGCTGGATGGGGCGCCCCTGGAAACTCAAAAGCCCAGGGTAGTTCCCGCCACCCGTCCGGTGGCAAAGGAAAGCCGGGTGAAGACTCCCCCGGTGAGCATGCTTCTGGAGGGGGACATCCTCACCGCCTTTTTCGAAGAGGCCGGGGAGGTGGCTCTGCAGATCGGCGCGGAAGAGGAAGGGGTTACCTTCCGGGTGCTTTTCTGCCCGGAAAATATCAACAAACTCTACTTTGGCGGCATTTTCTGCCCGGAATGCGGAAATGGCTATGCCTCGGTGGGCATGGCCCTGAACCTCCACACCAATTCGGATAACCTGCTTGGGGTGAGGAATACCCTGGGGGCGGCGGCATTCCGTCAGTTTGGAATTTTGGACGCCGCCTTTGCTGTGATTTTGGTTAAAAAAGATGATTTGAGGGCTGCCATGGCCCGGGTTACCCGGGAACTTGCGGAGGATATCCCCTGGAATCCCAAGGCCGGGGCCTTCGCCGCCGATTATCCCGACGTGCGCCATTCCTACCTGATGAACCACACCGGGGTCACCATGGACACGGTGGAGGGTTGGATCGACCTGGCAAATCGCTTCGGGGCAAAACAACTGGATTTCCACGGGGGCCACTCCTTCCGGTTTGGTGACCTGACCCCCAATCCCGGGCTGTACCCCCGGGGCAAAGCCGACTTCAAACGGGTTATCCAGCGCCTGCACGATGCGGGGATCCAGGCGGGGCTCCATACCTACGCCCAGTTCATCGACATGGATTCCTCCTACGTGACGCCGGTCCCCCATCCGGGGCTCGGGGGATATCCCTTCACCCTGGCCTGTGACGTGGATGAAATCTCCCTGACCCTGCCGGTTTTGGAATCCACCGCCGATATTTCCACAAAAACCGGCTTCTTTGTGCGAAACAGCGTCTATCTCATGGCGGATGGGGAACTCATGCGCTTCGATGGGGTGGGGGAAAAGGAATTTTGCCTCGCGGAACGCGGCGCATTGGGAACCACCCCCCAAAGCCACAGGGCGGGATGCGTCATGAAGCACCTGCTTTCCTGTTTCGGTCGCTTCGCCCCCGACCCGGAGGGAGAACTGTATCTGGAAATTGCCCGGAATACCGCCGAATTTTATAACGAAATGGGCTTCGACATGATCTACCTGGATGCCATCGACGGGTCGGATATTTTTGCGGGACCCGAAAACGCCTGGTACTATGGGGCGAAATTTGTGGCGGAAATCCTCAAAAATGTGAAAAAGCCCCCCATTCTGGAAATGAGCGAAATGTGGCATCACTTCTGGTATTTCCGCACCCGCATGGGTGCCTGGGACCACTCCAACCGGGGCCACAAGTATCTGCTTGGGGAGCACAACCGAAGCAATTCCCGGGTACGGGAAAGAACCCTTCTGCCCCAAAACTATGGTTGGTGGAGCTATGGCAAGGCGGATCCCCGTGAGCCCATCCAGACCCGCCGGCAATTTCTGGACGACTATGAATTCTGGGCGGGCAACGCCCTGAAAAACGACTGGTCCCTGGCCTTCCTGCCGGGGGGCAACGGGGAATAAAGCGACGAAATGGCCCGCTTTGCCGCCCGCATCGGGGAATTTGAAGCCCTGCGGCTGGGGGATGCCCCTGTGGATTGGTCGGCCATTGGGGATCGGGAGGTCATGCTGGTTTACGGAAAACCGGTGCCGGTGACCTACCAAAAGGCCCTGCTCACCGGCGAAAAACAGGAAACCCTGATGGTGCCGGCGGGGGAAAAACTCTGCCGCCTCCGGATCGAACCCCGCCCATGCCCCAACGGGGAGGGGGCGGAAAACCTTGCGGCGGGGAAGGTCAGCCTGCTTTCCTCCCGTAACGTCACCGCAAGCATGGAGGAGAGCGGGGACGGCATCACCCTGAAGGCTGTCCAATCGGGGAACATCGGCTACGCAAAAATTGACCGCCCCTTCCCGGAGGGGAAGGATCTGTCGGGAGCCCCCGGTCTTTCGGTGCTGGTCCACGGGGACGGCAAGGGAGAGGTGCTGGATATTCAGCTCAAAAGCCAGAAGTACGCCCTCAGCGGCACCCTGGATCGGGTGATCAAGGTGGATTTCACCGGATGGAAGCGCTTTCATCTCATTGAAAGCGATGCCCACCTGCTGGAAGGGGACTACTGGCCCTTCTCCGGCGGCGGACACTACAACGCCTACGACCACGACCCGGTCTTTGCGGTTGCCGAAGAGGTTCCCTGTACCCAGTACGAGTGGCATCCCTCCGGCTTAGACCTGGATATTTATTACACCAACCGGGAAAAGACCGACCTGCAAAATCTTTCCGGCCTTTCGGTGTGGCTTAACCACATGGCCCATGGGGAGGAATACCAGGTCACCATCGGTGAGATTTCCCCCTTCCCGGTGGCCTGGGAAGCTCTTTCGGGGCTCACCATCACCGTCAACGGCACCGATTATCCCTTGGGCGGCACCCTGCCCCGGGACGCCTACCTGGAACTGGAGGGCGGCAGCTGGTATGCCTACGACCTGAATGGCAACCGGCTGGAAGGGCTGTCCTTCCCGGCGCTTCCTGCCGAGATTCCCGAAGGAAGCCGGATTACCGCCCGGGCAGAGGGAGTTTACGGTATGGAACTGACGGTGGGAAGTACCCCGGTATAAATCGGCAAAGAACAGTATAAAATTTCTTTGCGGGAAGGTACGCTTCTTCCCTTTTGCCCTTCTTTGTGGTACAATGGAACCAAACACGCGGGATATCATCCATGTAAGGAGGTATCGAAAATGGAATTTACCCCGGAAACCCGAAAAAAACTGACCAAATGGATCATCGGCGTGGTTGCCGCCTGCATCGTCATCTTCCTTGGCGTGCAGAATATCCACGTTTTGATGAATGCCGTTTCCTATTGCTTTGATTTGATCTCCCCCTTGCTGGTGGGGCTGGTTTTGGCCTTCGTTTTGAACGTGCCCATGCGGTATTTTGAACTGAAGGTCTTCACCTCCAGGAAAATGCCCTACAATCTGCGGCTGTTGCTTTCCTGCCTCCTGTCACTTCTCATCATCCTTGGGGTGGTGGCGGGTATCGTGTGGCTGGTGATCCCCGAATTGGTGGACGCCCTGACGGTAATCGTGGAATCGGTGATCGAGTCGGTCAAACGCATAAGCACCATGGAAAGGGCGGAAATCGCAGAACTGCCCTTCGGCAAGTACCTCCTGGAGGTGGATTGGAACGATTTGCTCAGCAAGCTCCAAACCTGGCTCCAGAACGAGGGAGCCAACCTGGTGAACCGGGCTGTGAACGCCATCAGCACGGTAGTGGGCGGTGTATTCGACTTCTTTATTTCGCTGGTCTTCTGCTTCTATATTGTTTTCAGCAAGAAAAAACTCAAGGGTCAGGTGATTCGTCTGACCCGGGCTTG
>JAFYNU010000048.1 GCA_017547975.1 Clostridia bacterium | reverse complement strand
TATGGTGGAATTGCTGGACGGCAGCAAAAACCCCTCTATGGATGCTGATTTCCTGACGGTGACTCCCTTTTTGGGGAGTGAAAGCCTTTCTCCTTTTGTAGATTCCTGTGAAAGATATGACAAGGGGATCTTCGTTCTGGTAAAGACATCCAATCCCGCCTCCGGTGAGATCCAGGATGTGATGACCCCCGGCGGTAAAACCATCAGCCAGATGATCGCTGCTTATGTGGCAGAGCAAGCCGAAAAATGCATGGGCGAACGGGGTTATTCTTCCAGTGGAGCAGTGGTGGGTGCTACCTATCCGGAGGAAGCGGCGGAACTTCGAAAACTCATGCCAAGGAGCTGTTTTCTGGTTCCCGGCTACGGGGCTCAGGGAGGAGGGGCCAGGGATATTCTGCCCTGTTTCCGGGGGGATGGCCTTGGTGCCGTTGTCAATTCCTCCAGGGGGATCCTCTACACCCACATGAGTGAACGGGAAAGAGCCGTTTGCTCCAGACAGGAATACCTGTCGAGTGTGAAAGCGGCCGTCATAGAAATGCAAAAGGATATTTACGCCGCCTTGAAGGGCGAATATCCCAAAATGGTCTACTAAAAAACCTCCGCAGGAGTTATCCTGCGGAGGTTTTGTGATGTCACAAGGATAAAAGCTCGGATCGGTCGATCTTTTTGATACGGAGCTTGTTCAGGGTGCTGCCGTCTTCGGGTCCGCCGGCGCAGTAGGCAAGGAGAAGATTGCCGTCGGGGGCTTCGTGGATGGCGGTGTAGCAATAGCCGTGGTCGGGTTCTTCCTCGGCGTTTTGGTAATCGGTGAAGGTTTTGCCGTCATCCCGGCTGATGGCAACGGCTAACGGGGTACGGCCGCCGGTCCAAGTGTCGCCAGCAAACTGGCTCCGACCATTGTAGAGGGGGATGGGATTCCATACGGCAACGATTTCCCGGGTGGAGAGCCGCTTGGTGCACATGGGGGACACCGGCGAGGTGAAGGGGGAGGGGGTGGGTTCCGACCAGGTTTGCCCATCGTCATTCGACCAGCATTCATACTGTCGTCCCGAATCGTTTCGGATGTAGCACCAGATTCGCCCATCCTCCAGGGCCAGAAGGCCCGGTTCCTGGGCGCCGGAGGTAATGCCCCGGGCAAGGGGTAAAGGAGTATCCTCGGTGATCTTCCACCAGGTGGCGCCATCATCATCGGAGGCAAATACCGTGAAAAGACCGGGGAAGAAGGTGTCGAATACCTTTTTGCCATGCTCATCGATTTTACAGGTCAGGGGATGGCGGGAGGCGGGAGCCAGAAGTCTGCCGGTAGCGGTACGGATGACCCGGTCGTTGTTCACCACAAAATAACCCCGGGGGTCGGTGCAAAGAACGGGTTCCGACCAGCTTTCACCCTCGTCGCCCGAACGGGTCAGGAACAGGCGGCAGTGCTCCACATCGGTCTTCATCAGGAAGAAGAGACCGATATCTCCGTTTTGCATCCGGAGCAGGGAGGTGCTCATGAGGTTATCTGCCTCAAAATCGGCGGCACACAGGATGGGGTAGGAGTCTCCAAAGCTTTCACCGTTATCGGCGGAGATCATGCCGTAAAGGTTTGCCAGGGCCCCGTCGTCGGCCCCGCCCGACCCGTAGCGGGAATAAATGAACAGGATGCCGCCGTCCCGAAGGGTGATGAAGGAGCCTTCGCTGTTGCGGTTGTTGTCTCCGGTGGGAACCAGGTCCCGGATGATTCTGCCAAGCATATCTCGTCCTCCAAGTCTTTTGTGGATTCTTCTCCCATTCTATCACAAACCGGGGGCCAATGCAACGAAAAACCATTGACATTGTCGCCCGATTGGGCTATTATTTTCCCAAGGAAGATTTGAAAGATTGGGAGGATTATAACGTGAAACAGGAATGGAATCATGCCCGCACCTATCGGGAACGTATGCTCGCCGATCCCTACCGCCCCGCATACCACTTTGCCATCCCGGATGACAACGGTGTCCCCGGTGACAGCAACGGTGCCTTTTTTGCAGATGGGGTCTACCACCTGATGTACCTTTACCGCAACACCGAAAAGAACGCCTTCCACTGGGGGCACATGTCCTCCCTGGACCTGCTGCATTGGCGGCAGCACCCCGATGCCCTGACCGGATTCCGGGGGGACGAGGGCTGTTTTTCCGGAGGTGCCTTTGTGGACGAGGACGGCAGGGCCTACCTGACCTTCTGGAAATTTGCCGCCAAGGATGGTTCGGATAATAGCGGCATTGCTATGGTGTGTGCCGATCCCCCCTACGAGGTGTGGGAGCGCATGGAGCCCATTGCCGTCAACGCCAGCGAATGGGGTATTCTGGATTTGGAATGGGAGGGTGAAATCCGCCACGTGGGAAACGCCGACCCCTCCAACGTCTGGAAGAAGGATGGCTTCTACTACATGCAGCTCGGGAACCTCTGCGTGTTGAACAAGTACGGGAGAGAAGCGGATTCTCCCGAATTCTACCAGGGTGGCTGGACTGAGCTGTACCGCTCAGTCGACCTGAAGACCTGGGAATACCGGGGCCGTTTCTATCCCAATACCTATACCGGGGAAAACGATTGGCCCGACCGTACTGAGGATGATATGTGCCCCAGCTTCCTGCCCCTATACGACAAAATGGCGGGTGGGGAGTTCACCGGGAATTACCTGCAGCTTTTCATTGCCCACAACAAGGGATGCCAGTACTTGGTGGGCCCCCTGGATGGGGAGTATTTCAAGCCGGAACACCACGGCCGCATGAGCTGGAAGGATTCGGCCTACTTTGCTCCCGAAGCTCTGGTGGACGGAAAAAACCGCCACAT
>JAFYNU010000047.1 GCA_017547975.1 Clostridia bacterium | reverse complement strand
TGGCCCGCCACGCCGATACCATTGACGTGGACGCCATCTCCGCCCTGGCCCCCAACTTCTACTTCAACTACACCCCCTCCGAAATCGTGGACTACTACAAGGCCCTCACCGAAGCCTGCAAAAAGCCCCTCCTGGTTTACGCCACCCCCTCCATCCAGGGCGACATCGTCTCCCTCATGGAAAAGGTCACCTCCCTTCCCGGGGTCATCGGTCTCAAATTCACCCGCATGAGCTACTACGAGCTCAGCCTGATCAAGCAGCTCCACCTGGGTGACATCAACGTCATCAACGGGCCGGATGAAATGCTCCTGGCCGGGCTTTCCATGGGTGCCGACGGCGGCATCGGTTCCACCTACAACGTCATGCCGGAACGCTTCGTGGCCCTTTACGATGCCTTCCGCCAGGGCAACATGGTGGAAGCCCAACGCATCCAGTATTCCATCAACCGGGTCATCAAGGTCCTCCTGGACCATGGCCGGGGCAACGTGGTCAAGAGCGTGAAGGAAACCCTGCTTTTGATGGGCTTCGACTCGGGCTACGCCGCCTCCCCCGCCGCCCCCTTCACCGCCGAAGAAAAGGCCGCCCTGAAGGCCGACCTGATTGCCGCGGGACTGGAGCTCTAATGCAATAAAAAGGGGTCTTCCCTCCGGGGAAGGCTCTTTTTTATTTCCCAAAACACGGTTTTCCCCAATGCTTTTCCCGCCAACCGTACCGAAATCAAGACAAGCCTTCCTTGACAATGCCCATGAATGATGCTAAAATGGTCGAAGAAGTAAACCTTTGCCGTATTCTCTGCAAATTTCTAAACACCCCGGAGGTTTTTATGCTTCTCCTGACCATCATTTATATTGCTTTCATCGGGCTTGGTATTCCCGATTCCCTGATCGGAGCCGCCTGGCCCGCCATATACACCGATTGGGCCATTTCGGAATCCGCCGTCAGCGTTATTACCCTCACCATATCGGGCTGTACCGTACTTTCCAGCGTTTTCAGTACGGGGGTTTTGAATCGGTACGGTGCCCATAAGGTATCTGCCGTAAGCACTGCCATGACAGCACTCGCCCTGATCGGCTTTTCCCTTGCTCCCAATCTTTTGGTCATGTGGCTTTGTGCCATATTGCTGGGTTTGGGCGCAGGTGCCATTGATGCCGGTCTGAATAACTACATCGCGCTTCACTATACCGCAAATCACATGAACCTGCTGCACTGCTTTTACGGAATCGGGGTGTCCATCAGCCCCTATATCATGTCTTTGGCCATTTCGGGCGGTGCCTGGCGCAGGGGGTATCTGTACGCTTTCCTCCTGCAAAGTATCATTACGGTTATCCTGTTTGCTTCCTTTCCCTTATGGAAAAAGGGCAATACTTCCGCTTTGGAAGAAGAAACGCCAAAAAAGCTTTCGATCCCCGAAATGCTTGGTATGAGCAAACTGCGTACCGTTTGGGTCATTATGCTGGCAACCAACGCCATTGAATACGTGTGCGGGATTTGGGGCAGTTATTATCTCATTCAAACCAAGGACCTTTCGGTTGCCCAGGGTGCCGTCGCGCTGACGCTTTATTACGCAGGCATGGCATCCGGCCGTTTCCTGTCGGGAATCCTTGCGCAAAAGATTTATACCTGGAACCGAATTTACACCGGCATGATCATCCTTTTTGGCGCAATCCTTCTGCTATTGATCCCCAATGCCGTGGTTTTGTCCATTGCAGGACTTTTTGCGGTAGGGTTTGGCAACGGCTCCATTTATCCAAACTTTCTGCACCTCACCCCCTACAATTTCGGCAAGGATATTTCCCAGGCCGTCATGGGTTCACAGATTGCTTTGGCATATATCGGGGTCATGCTTGCGCCGCCGGCCTTTGCTCTTGTAAACAGCCTGTTTGGCTCACAAAGCTTTCCGATTTTCGTCGGATTGCTCTTCCTTGTCATGGTGATCGCCATATTCTGCCTGGTAAAGCGAATTCAGTCCGAAGGCAAATACAACAAGAAGATATAACGTAAAAAGGGTAGGTGTTACTATGCTTTTATCCACCGAAACGAACAGTATCATAAAACGATTTGGGGAAGAAAAATCCTTCGAAATGCTCAGGCAAGCGGGATTTGACGCATGTGATTATTCCTTCTACGACAACGTGGCAGAGGTTTTGGGGGACTCCTATATGGAAAACGCCAAAAAAACCAAAGCCTTGCTTCAAAAAGCCGGCCTCTTATGCAATCAGGCCCATGCTCCGTTTGATCTGGCGGAAGGGGAACCCTTTGATATATCCTGCCGGCACTACAACGCCGTTGTGCGCTCCATTGAATATGCCGCATACATCGGGGCAACCAATATCATCGTTCACCTGATATGCACCGCAGATCGTGCCGATTTGTACCAATACAACCTGGCATATTATAGGTCCCTGGAGCCCTACGGGAGAAAGTTCGGTATAAAAATCGCAGTGGAGAACGACTTTGAACGCCGTGCCGGGCAAATCCTTCCGGTTTTGAATGACCCTGCGGCCTTCAGCTCCCTGATTGAAGAGCTTGATTCCGAATGGATTGTGGGCTGCATTGACATTGGGCACGCGGCCATGTTCCGGGATCCCGCAGAGTTCATTTCGAAAGCAAACCCTTCTGTGATCCGTGCCCTGCACGTTCACGACAATGACCTGCATGAGGATTTGCATCTCTTCCCCATGACAGGCAACATCAACTGGCATGCCCTGTGCGATGCACTGAAAAAGGCAAATTACACCGGCGATATCACCTTTGAAGCACTCAAAAGCTTTGCCAAAATTCCAAACGAACTGATTTTTGACACCCTTATTTATCTGGCAAGCATGGGCAGATATATCATCAACCAGATTGGAGCGTAACCCTATGGAAATTTTACGAAAAATTGCCGTCAACAAACACAATCCCCCAACAACCATTGCCTTTTTGGGTGACAGCGTAACCCAGGGCTGTTTTCGCTCCCACTGCGACTACGAAGCGGTTTACCACAACCGCCTGAAACGAAAGCTGGAGGTACTTTGTCCCAACTCGGTGATCAACGTCATCAATGCGGGCATCAGAGGTACCGCATCCGATTACGGCGTTACACGGCTGGAACGGGACGTACTTTCCAAAAATCCCGATTTGTGCGTGGTTTGCTTTGGCCTGAACGACGTAACCAAGCTTGAAGAGGGCTTACCGCTTTACGTCGATTCCCTGTCCAAAATCTTTGAACAGCTAAAGGCCTTCGGATGCGAGGTGATTTTCATGACACCCAACATGATCAACACCTACGTCAATCCCAACGTGCTGGAGCGTTATATCGAATACGCAGGGAACTCCATGAAATGGCAAAACGATGGCTTGATGGACAAGTATATGGAAGCCGGTATTGCCACTGCTAAAAAATACGATATTCCGGTATGCGACGTTTACACAAAATGGAAAAAACTGCACGCCCACGGCGTTGATATCGATATGCTGCTTGCGGAGGGAATCAATCATCCCATCCGTGAAATGCACGAGCTCTTTGCCACCTCTCTTCTGGACACCATGATGGAATAAACCGAGGCTCAACGCCCCCGGAAAACCCGGGTTTTCGCGCAAAAGCTCCACGAAAAAAGGGCCTTCCCCGCTGTATCCGGGAAAGGTCCTTTTTACAATCTTTTTATTCCATTTCTTCGCCGTTTGCATTGAAGAGGGGCAGTTTTTCAAGGAAGATGATATCCTTCCTGCTTGCGGCTTCCCCTTCGGCCAAAACCGCCATTTTGCCAACGATGTTGCCCCCAACCTTTTTCACCAGGGCTTCCAGGGCTGCCAGCGATTCCCCGGTGGAGATCACGTCGTCCACGATGAGGATGCGCTTGCCCGCCATCATGTCGATTTCCCGCTGACCCAGGCAGAGGATCTGGCTGTTTGCGGTGGTGATGGAGTTGACGTTGACGAAAACCACGTTTTCCATGTAGACCTTGGGACCCTTCCGGGCTACGATGTATTCGTTCTGCCCCGCCTGGGCCGCCATTTCGCAAACGAGAGGAATGCCCTTGGATTCGGCGGTAATCATGATGTCAAATTCCGGGGCCTTTTCCAAAAGGGTCTTGGCGGTGGCTTTGGTGAATTCCACGTCGCCGAACATGATCAGGGCGGCGATGTAAAGCGATTCGTTCACCGGGTAGAGCTTCAGCTGGCGTTCCAGCCCGGCGCATTTCAGGGTGTAGTAGCGATCCATATTGCAAACTCTCCTTACCGAAAGATTGTGTTATCTTCATTGTATACCATCGGGCGCAAAAATGCAAGAAAGAATGCGGTCGGCAGTTGCCTTTTTTTACCGGAGGTTGTATAATAATCCCAAAAGAACCATGCGAAAGGAGTCTTTCGAATGAAAACCTACCGTGCCCTCATCATCGGAAGCGGCGCCGCCGCCTACGCCGCCGCATTGCGGCTTGACACCCTGGGGGTTGGGGATATTGCCATCCTCACCGACAGAAAAGAAAACGGCACCTCCCGCAATGCGGGAAGCGACAAACAAACCTACTACAAGCTCTCGCTTTGCGGTTCGGTACCCGACTCGGTGGCCGAAATGGCCCAGACCCTGTTTGAGGGCGGCTCGGTCCACGGTGACGTGGCCTATGCCGAAGCCGCCGGTTCGGTGCGGGGCTTTTTGAACCTTTGCGAGCTTGGGGTTCCCTTCCCCACTAACCCCTACGGGGAATACGTGGGTTACAAAACCGACCACGACCCCAGAAGCCGGGGTACCTCCGCCGGGCCCCTGACCTCCCGCTACATGACCCAGGCTCTGGAGGCCGAGGCGGAAAAGCGGGGCATTCCCATTTTCGACGGCGAAAAGGCGGTGCGGCTGGCGGTGGACGAAGCCGGCATCCACGGCGTCATCACCATGAACCGGGAGGGAGTCATCACCCCCTGGGCCGGCGAAAACGTGGTGCTTGCCACCGGCGGGCCCGCAGGCATTTTCAAAAACGTGGTCTACCCCCTGGGCCAGACCGGCATGACCGGCCTTGCCATCGAAGCCGGGGCAAGACTCCAGAATTTCGCCGAGTGGCAGTTCGGCATTGCCTCCACCAAATTCCGCTGGAACCTGTCGGGCAGCTACCAGCAGGTGATCCCCCGCTATTTGGTTTTGGAGGAGGACGGAAGCTACCGGGAATTCCTGCCCGACTACTTTGACGACCCGGCGGATATGCTCCTTTCCATCTTCCTGAAGGGCTATCAATGGCCCTTTGCCGCCAAGCACGTGGAGGGCTCCAGCCGGGTGGATATGGCCCTTTTCGATCAGCTTTCCATGGGCAAGCGGGTCTTTTTGGACTATCTTCATAACCCCGCCGCCCTCACCGACCTTTCGATCCTTCCGGAGGAGGCCCGGGAGTACCTCCAAAAATCGGGTTCCACCGGAGACACCCCCTTTGACCGGCTGATGCAAATGAATCCCGGTGCGGTGGACTTGTACCGTTCCCACGATATTCACCTGGACCGGGAGCTTTTGGAAATCTCCCTTTCCGCCCAGCACAACAACGGCGGCGTGGCGGTGGATGCCGACTGGCAAAGTTCCATTCCCGGCCTGTTTGCCGCCGGGGAGGCCGCCGGTACCTTCGGTGCAGTGCGGCCCGGGGGCTCCGCCCTGAACTCCGGTCAGGTGGGTGCCATCCGCCTTGCGGAGGCCATTGCCTTCAAATCTCCCCGCCGTACCCCCTCCGAAGAGGTTTTGGCCGATACCAAGGCCGACGTGGAGGAGCTTGCGGCGGAAATTGAAAACGCTCCCCGGAGCGAACGCTCCCTTCTGGATGCCGCCCGGGAGATCATGTCGGATGCGGCCTCGGCCCTGCGGTCCGATTCCTCCCTGGACGCCGCCGAGGAAACCATCACCTATCTGCTTGCCACCTTCCCCCAGGGCTTCGGCGCCAAAACCCCCGCGGGCATCATCGATTCCCTGGTGGCCCGGGACACCCTGCTTTCCGCCCTGGCTCTGCTTTCGGCGGAAAAGCTGGCGCTTACCACCAATGGGAGCCGGGGAAGCTCCCTTTACTACGTGGGCGACACACCGGTTCCCGAAAATCCCGCCTATCGGGACAAGGTTATGGAAACCTTCTGGAACGGAACCGGCATGGAATCCTGCCACATTCCCGTCCGTCCCCTGCCCGCCCCCGACAACTGGTTTGAGGCGGTGTGGAAGGAATACCGGGAAACACGAAATCTGTAAACAAAATCACGGAGGAATATATCAATGGATGCCAATCTGAGAACCAAAATCGAAGGGTGGTTCGCCGCCCACACCGATGAATACGTGGCCGACCTTGCCAAAATCGTGAACATTCGAAGCGTCTCCGACCCCGCCTCCCCTGTGGCCCCCTTCGGCCAGGGTTGCCGGGATGTGCTGGACAAAATGCTGGAAATCGGCACCGGCTACGGTTTTTCTGCCAAAAACTACGATTATTACGTGGGTTCCCTCACCGCCCCCGGCAAGGGGGAAGGAACCGTTGGCCTGTGGGGCCACCTGGACGTGGTGCCCGAAGGGGACGGTTGGGAACACCAACCCTACAACATGACCCGGGAGGGGGACGTGCTCTTCGGCCGGGGTGTGGGGGACAACAAGGGTCCCGCCATGGTGGGTCTTTACGCCCTGCGCTGTCTCCGGGAGCTGGGCATTGAACTTCAAAACACCGTCACCCTCTACCTTGGCACCGATGAAGAAAAGGGTATGGCCGACGTGACCTGGTTCCGGGAGCACTATCCCCTGCCCGACTGCAGCATCATCCCCGACAGCGGCTTCCCGGTTTGCTATGGGGAAAAGGGCATTCTGGAGGGAACCCTGGTTTCCGCCAAAGCCCTTTCGGGTGACATTCTGGAAATGGGGGGCGGCCTGGTTTCCAACATGGTACCCGACAAGGCTTACGTGGTTTTGAAGGAATCGGCGGCCCTGTTCCAAAAGCTCAACTCCATCTCCGCCCCCTTCACCGTGGAGCGGGAGCCCGGCAAGGTCATCATCCGTGCCGAGGGTCAGGCGGTCCACGCCGCCTTCCCCTACAACGGGGTCAACGCCATCCACCTTCTCACCCAAATGCTGGTTGCAAGCGGCATCGCCTCCCCGGCGGACGCGGAAATTTTGAATTTTGCCACCTCGGTCAATAACGACGTGCTGGGCACCGCGTTGAACATCGCCTGCGAGGACGAGGTATCGGGCAATCTGACCTGCGTGGGAAGCCTGCTTTCCATGCAGAATGGCAAGCTCTGCCTGGGCTTCAACGTCCGTTACCCGGTCACCGCCGATGGGGATGCCATCCGGACCGCCATCGCAAACACCGCCGCCGAAAACGGCTACACCCTGGAAAAGGTTCGTGACAGCAAGCCCGCCTACGTACCCAAGGAAAGCCCCCTGGTTACCACCCTGAACGGCATTTTCAACTCCATCACCGGGGAAGACCGGGAGCCCTACACCATGGCTGGGGGCACCTACGCCCGCAAGCTCACCAATGCGGTGGCCTTCGGCCCCGGCGGGTTGGAAACCCCCGACGGTCTCCCCGAAATGGGGGGCGCCCATCAGCATGACGAAGGGGTCTATCTGCCCTCTCTTCTGCAGGCCGCACTGATCTACACCATGACTCTGGTGGCCCTGGACGGGGTCAAATTGAAATAACGGAGGAACATCCATGAAGAATATTGCATTCGTTGGGGTTGGCTGTATCAGCGATATCTACCTCAAAAACATTACCAATCTTTACAAAGAAATCCAGGTCATCGGCGTTTGTGACCTGATTCCCGAGCGGGCCGAAGAGGGTGCGAAGAAGTACGGCGTCCCCAAGATCTACAAGGATATGTACGAGCTGTTCGCCGATCCGGAGGTGGACATTGTCCTCAACATCACCCGCCCCTACGAGCACTACGAGGTCACCAAGGCGGCCCTCCTTGCCGGGAAGCACGTTTATTCCGAAAAGCCCCTCTCCCCCAACCTTGCGGAGGCCAAGGAGCTTGTGGAATTGGCAAAAGAAAAGGGACTTTACCTTGGCGGCGCTCCCGACACCTTCCTGGGTGCCGGCATCCAGACCGCCCGCCGCCTGATCGACGACGGCTTCATCGGCACCCCCACCGCCGCCAGCGCCCACATGCTCAGCCACGGGCCGGAGAGCTGGCACCCCGATCCCGAATTCTTCTACCAATACGGCGGCGGCCCCATGTTTGATATGGGTCCCTACTACATGACCGCTCTGGTTCATCTTTTGGGCCGGGCCAAGGCGGTAAACGGTTTTGTAAAAAAGACCTTCGACGTACGCCCCATCCTGAACCAGGCCAAAATGGGCATCCCCATGCCGGTGGAGGTTCCCACCCACGAATCGGGCACCATCCTGTTTGAATCGGGGGTCATCGCCTCCTTCACCGCCTCCTTCGACAGCTACGCCGACCGGGCGGACGAAATCATCATCTACGGCACCGAGGGCACCCTGCGGGTTCCCGACCCCAATACCTTCGGCGGGGACGTGCTCCTGCTTCGGCCGGGCAGCCGCACCTACGAAAAGATCCCCCTTCTCACACGTTACACCGAAAACAGCCGTGCCCTGGGCCTTGCGGACATGGCCAAAGCCATCGAAACCGGCAGGGATCACCGGGCCCACTATTCCCAGCAGCTTCACGTGGTGGAACTTATGTCCTCCTTCCGTAAATCCAGCGAAACCGGCATGACCGTCCAGCTGGAAACCCCCTACGTCCGCACCGCTCCCCTGCCCTACACCCCGCTCCTGGGCATCATCGACT
>JAFYNU010000046.1 GCA_017547975.1 Clostridia bacterium | reverse complement strand
GGCGGGACGGGAGACCCGTCCCCTACAATGCAACTGGTAGGTTGTAGGGGCGGCCATTGGCCGTCCGAAAAGTTGCGGTTTACAGAAATAACCGGGTATGTGCATGCCGGAAGGTTCCGGATGACCAATGGTCATCCCTACGGGGAAGACATGGCATTACATCGTAGGGGCCGATGCCCACATCGGCCCCTACTGACAAGGGAGCGCCAAGGTCCGCCACACCGATGGTACGGACGGCGCCCAACCGCAAACCAAAAAAATGCGCCCGGGGTGAGGCGCAAATCAAAACGGGTCGTATTTATATTTCCTTCACCATGCGGATTTCCATGGCGGGGCCGCCCAGGTTGGCGAACTGGGTCTTGCCATCGGGGTGCATACCCATGGCCTCATAAAAACCGATGGCCTTTTTGTTGGTGGCCAGCACCCAGGCGATCATGCGGCGGTAACCCAGCCCCCGGAGGCGGTTTTCCGCCCAATCCAACAGGGTTTTGCCGTGACCCTGCCCCTGGCTGGCGGCCAGGAGGTAGATACCACAGAGTTCCCCGGTGCGGGGGGGCAGGTCGGCCTCCCGGCCATGACCCACCAGAACGAAGCCCGAAAGCTCTCCCCCATCCTCCAGAAGGTACAGATTGGCGGGGGCCCGGCGGGCGAAGATGGTGGCCATGCGCTCCGGGGACAGGGTGGCAAGGTAATCCTCGCTCAAAAGCCCCCGGTAGGTCTCCATCCAGGCGTCATAATGCAGTTTCCCGATGGCCGGCACGTCGGCGGCCCGGGCGGTGCGGAAGGTGGGCATGGGAAAGCCTCCTTGCAATCAAGGTATGCCCCGACAGGGCAAGCAGGGGCAGAAAACCGGCACCGAAGGCCAGAGCCCCCTCGGTGAAGCCGCCGGACACGCCGTAGGGCAGGCTCCCGGCGGCGGAGGCAATCAGGAATCCGGCGATCAGCATGTGGCTTGCGGCGGGGTGCCGCTCCAGGGCCCGGGTGAAAAGACGGGCGGACAGGTAGCTCCCCACCAGGCAACCCAGGCCGACGGGCAGCAGAAAGGCCAGATTTCGCCCCCGAATGGCGGCAAAAAGTGGCTCGTAAAGCCCCAAAATATACAAAAACGAAGAGGCGCTGATGCCGGGCAGCACCAGAGCAACCGAAAGAAGCAGCCCCGCAAGGGCCAGATAGAGCGCTCCCTCCCCCCGGAAGAGATGGGGGCACAGGGGCAGGAACATGCCAAGCCCCGCCCCGGCAGCCAAGGCCAGCAGAGGGGCCAAAAGCCGCTTGCCCGCCCGGCGGAGGGAGCTGCCGATCAGGAAGGGGATCCCCCCGGCGATACAGCCCGCGAAGAAATACCCCGCCCGGAAGGGCCAAAAAAACAGAAAGGATTCCACCACCCCGCCGGCCAATAGCATCCCCGCGATTCCGCCCCCGGCGGTCAGACCCAGGAAGACGGCATTTTTTCGGAAATCCTGAAAAATTCCCGAAAGAGCGGCCAGCATGCCCTCGTACACACCCAAAAGCATGGCCATGGTGCCTCCGCTGGCACCCGGCACGCTCATGGTGGCGCCGATGAGAAATCCCTTGAAAAACAGTTTGCCTCGATTTTCTGACATAAAAACCACCCCCCGGGCTATTCTATGCCGGGGCGGGCGGGTTTATTTGTGGTAACTGCGATTTTCGGCGATCATCAGGGCCCGATAGATCTGTTCCAGCACCATCACCCGGGCCAGGTGGTGGGGGAAGGTCATGGGGGACATGGAAAGCCGCCAGTCGGCGTTCCTTTTGATACGCTCCGACATCCCCTCGGAGGAGCCGATGATGAAGTTCAGGCGGCTGACCCCTTCCAGGGCGTAGCGGCCGATCTTTGCCGAAAGCTCCTCGCTGGAAAGCATCTTTCCCTCGATGCACAGGGCGCAGGTGACCCCGGGGGTCAGGAGGGAGGCTTCGATGGCGTCGGCCTCCTTTTCCAGCTTTTGGGGGCCAACCTCCTCCTTGAGCTCGATCACTTCCATTTTGCAAAGCCCCTGCAGGCGTTTTTTGAATTCCTCGCAGACGTCCTTGTAGAATTTTTCCTTCAGTTTTCCAACGCAGATCAGGCGGATATTCAGCAAAACCGGGTCATCTCCTTTCGGTCCAGCACGCAAAGGGAGCACTCGCTCCCCGATAGCCCCTGGGCGGCGGCGTTGTAGGCCAGCTCGGGGGTGTTGTTGTGGGGGCTCAGGTGGGCCAGCGCCACGTGGCGAAGCCCCTCCATGGCCAGGTGGGAAAGCAGCTCGGCGCAGTCGGGGTTGGAAAGGTGCCCCTGCCGGGAGGCGATGCGGGCCTTCAGGCTTGGGGGATAGGGTCCGTCCCGGAGCATATCCGGGTCGTAATTCGATTCGATCACCAGCCGCTCCACCCCCCGGAGATTGTCGTAGATCTCCCGGGTGACGTAGCCAAGGTCGGTGGCAAAACCCAGGGTCTCCTCCCCTGCCTCAAACCGGAAGCCGCAGGAGGGCTTCGCGTCGTGGGGGGTGCCGAAGGCGGTGATTTTGACGTCACCAATGGTGAAGGGATCCTTGGAGTGGAAGGTGGTGCCGGGCCACAGAATGGGCACCGACAGCCTGCGGCAAAGCACCGGCAGGCCCTTGATGTGGTCGGAGTGGTCGTGGGTCAGGAGGATGGCCGAAAGGGAGGCCGCAGAAAGCCCCAGCTCCCCCAGGCACCCGGTAATGCGCCGGGCGGAAATGCCCGCGTCCAGGAGGATGTGAGTGTTGCCGTGGCTCAAAAGCCCCGCATTCCCCTCCGACGAGGAGGCAAAGGATACGTAGTGTAAGTCGGGCAAGGTATTGTCCTTCCTTTTTCTTATGTACTCATTTTCCCATCTATTTTACCACGTTTGGGGAATTTAGGCAAATTCTTTTTACAAAATGCAGGGTCCGCCGCTTCTCCCGCTCCCCGTCCCGGCGGAGGAAAAGCTCCTCCAGCAGGGTGAAGCCGGATTTTTGGAGCCGGGTTGCCGAGGGGAGGTTGTCCGCCTCCGCCAGGGCGTGCAGCTCGGCAAGGCCGCAGGCGGCGGCAATGCCTTCGGCTTCCCGGATGGCCCGTCCGGCGATGCCCCGGCGGGTGTAGGCCTCCCCAACGAAAAAGCCCACCGCCACCCGGTAATCGCACCGGTAATCGGGGCCCAGGGACAGGGCTCCCGCCAGCTCCCCGTCCTCGTAAATGCCGAAAAGCATCTGCTGATCCGCCGGGGAGAGAAATTCCGCCCGGGAATGGGCGGCAAGCCGCCGGGCGTAGGTCATGGTCATTTGCCAATCGGGCAGACGGGAGGTGACAAAGCCGGAGGTGGCAATTTCGAAAAAGCGGGCTTCGTCGCTTTCCCGGATGGGTTGCAGGGCGGTCACGGGCAATTCTCCTTTCGATGGCATGATTTTTTCCTTTTAGGGCATAGTAACACAGAAGGGAGAGAAAATCAATGCGTTTTACAAAAAATAAAGAAGAATATGCCGCCTACTACAAATCGCTCACCCCAAAGTCCCCCCTTTTGCGGGACGTAACCGGGGCGTTTCTGGTGGGAGGCGGCATTTGCGCCCTGGGTCAGCTTCTCACCGAGGGCTACACCGCCCTGGGGGCCGAGAAGGAGCTTGCCGCCACCCTGACCTCGGTGACCCTGGTGGCCCTGGGTATTTTGCTTTCTGCCCTGGGCCTTTATGCCAGGCTTGCCAAATTCGCCGGGGCGGGCACCCTGGTGCCCATCACCGGCTTCGCCAACTCCATGGCCTCCGCCGCCATCGAATTCAAAAGCGAGGGGTATATTCTCGGCCTTGGGGCCCGGATGTTCCAGATTGCGGGGCCGGTGATCGTGTACGGGGTAAGCGCCAGCGTGGTGTATGGGGTGGTGTATTGGATAAGCACATTGTTTTAGCGTAGGGGAGGCGTTTCGCCTCCCGCGGGACGGGAAACCCGTCCCCTACAAAAAAGGCTTGACCGGATTTGGTCAAGCCTTCTTTGATGGATTTACCGGTAGTCTGCCAAATAGTCACCGTTTGCGGCGAAGATTTCGTCGCACATATCCCGGACCTCCTGCAGGCTGAGCACGGCGGAGCAGAGGGGATCCATGGAAACCGCCTGGTACACCAGTTTTTTGGACTTTTTCTCAAAAGCCTCCACCGTCAGGTTTTCGATGCCGGCGGTATAGGCCACCAGGGGTGCCACGCTGGTGGGAAGCTTGCCCTGGAAATTCCGGGTATAGCCCTCCTTCGTGGCGGTGACGGGGATTTCCACGCAGGCGTCGTAGGGCAGATTTTCCACACTGCCGTTATTGAGCACGTTGGCGTTGAAGCGGAAGGGGGTACCGTCCCCAAGCCGGGCGTTGAGGATGTTGGCGGCGTATTCCTGGCCCCGTTCCTTCACCAAAGGGGTCTCCATGAAGGTTTTCACCAGCTTATCAAAGCGGTCCGGGTCCTGGCGAAGTTTGAGGGAGTAGGCGTACTCCCCGGGGTTCCAGTTGGCACCGGCGGGGTCGCAGTAGCGGCGCACCAGGTCGGGACGCTTGCGGAACCAGGGGGTATATTCCGAATTGTGGCCGCTGGATTCGGTGACGTAGTAGCCGAAGGTTTTGAAAATTTCGTTGCGGACCTTTTCCTTGTTGTAGTATTCCGGGGTGTCGATCTTTTGGGCGAGAATGGGATAGAGGTCGGTGTCCCCCGCCTGAAGCTTTGTGAAAAAGGCCATGTGGTTGATGCCCACGCAGGTGTAGTCCACCTTCTCATAGTCCACCCCGGCCCACTCGGCCAGCATTTTGCTGGTGCCCTGGACGCTGTGGCACAGGCCGGTGACATCCACCTTGGTGTAGGTCTGCATGGCTTTGCAGAGCATCACCATGGGATTGGTGTAGTTGAGCATCACCGCATTGGGGCAGATGCGCTCCACGTCCCGGCAGATATCCAGCATGAGGGGGATGTTGCGCAGGGCACGGAAAATGCCCGACACGCTGCGGGTGTCCCCCACGTTGATGTTGACCCCGTATTTCATGGGGATTTCGATCTCGTGACGCCAGATATCCACGTCCCCGTTGAACACGGTGCAGATCACCCCGTCCGCGCCGGTGAGGGCTTCCTCCCGGGAGGTGGTGGCGGTAATGACGATATTCGATTCCATTTCCCGCTTGATGCGTTCCACACACCTGGTGATTTCTCCCAGGCGGTAGGAATTGATGTCCATCAGGCAAATCTCCGCCTTGTCAAAGGCGGGATAGGTGGTCAGATCTTTTACCACGGCGGTGGTAAACTGGACGCTCCCGGCGCCGATAAATGCAATTTTGATCATGGGTAGATCCTCCCTGTTATTTCTGGGGTTTTGCCTTGTATTTTACGATGCAGGCGTCGCAAATGTAGCGGAAGCGGGTTCCGTAGTCATCCTTCACCTTGCAATAGGTGAGATGATCCACGTATTCGCCGCAAATCTGGCACTTTTCCCCGGCGGGTACTTCCTCCTGCAAGCCATCCGATTCCCGGAATTCCGCAACTCCCACATATTGGTCCGGCACCTTCATGGCTTCAAAATCGGGGATCTCCTGAATGACGGGAACCCCGTACTTGATCTCCTCCAGCCGGTCCACCAGAAAATTGTAGACCGCTTCCATCAGCTCGTTGGTAATGCCGTTTTTCTCGTTTTCATAGGTAAAGGTATTTTCCCCAAAGAAATTGTCGTTGCCGTGGTTCATCTGCATGGCCGGGGTCTCCAGCTGCAGGTAGCCAATTGCCAGACCACTGGGCTTAAACTGCACCCCGGTTACGTCGGAAAGGAAGATGGTCTTCTCCCCATCGGTGGCGTTGCCGGTGATCACGCTGCCCACCGTCACTTGCGTGGCGATCACGCACTTGGTATCGTAGAGTTTCATGCTGCGTCCCCGGACGCCCTTCAGCTCGCAAATCAATTTGGCCATTCTATACTCCTCCCTCAATCAACCTTCGTGAGATTTATCACCAGAATAGCACGATTCTGCAAAAAATGCAAGATTTACTTTCGGGGAGAAATATGGTACTATTGAGGTATATTTTTTCGGGAGGCATTGGCATGAGTTTTGACCGGGTAATCATCTGTATCATGGCCCTGTTCGCCGTTTTGGGTGCGGTTGACCGCATTTTGGGGAATCGTCTGGGGGCAGGAAAGGCATTTGAGGAAGGGATTTCCACCATGGGTCCCCTGGCCCTGTCTATGGTGGGAATTATGGTGCTGTCCCCGGTGCTGGCTACCCTGCTGACCCCGGTGGTGACGCCCCTTTTCGCCCTGATGGGGGCCGACCCCGCCGTCTTTGCCGGGTCCATGCTGGCCCTGGACATGGGGGGTGCACAGCTTGCCCGGGAACTTGCGGCGACCCCTGACGCGGCGCAGTTTGGGGGCATTCTGATCGGCTCCATGCTGGGCGCCACCGTATCCTTCACCATCCCCTTCGCCATGAGCGCCCTTTCGGGAGAAGCCCGGGGCGACGCCGCCCGGGGCATCCTGTGGGGCGTGGTCACCATCCCCTTCGGGGTTCTGGCCGGGGGCTTGGGGGCAGGCTTTTCCGCAAAACCGGTCCTTCTCAACACCCTGCCCGTCCTGCTCCTTTCCCTGTTGATCGCTCTCGGCCTTTGGCGGGCGGAGCGCTTCATGCTCCGGGCCTTTTCGGCCTTCGGTTGGTTGATCACCGCCCTGGCTACCGTTGGTCTTGCGGCCGCCGGGGTGGAACGAATCACCGGATGGGTGCTGATTCCGGGTCTTGGGGATTTGTCGGACACCTTTGTGGTGGTGGGAGAAATCGCCATCGTGCTTTCGGGGGCCCTGCCCCTGCTGGTGATCCTGCAGAAGCTTTTGGGCAAGCCCATGGCATGGCTTGGGAAAAAAATCCGGGTGAACGAAACCGCCGTGGCGGGCCTGGTGGCCACCCTGGCAAACTCCATCGCCACCTTCGCCATGGTGCCCCGTATGGACAAGCGGGGCAGGGTGGTGAACATGGCCTTTGCGGTTTCAGGTGCCTTCGTTTTCGGGGACCATCTGGCCTTTGCGGCAGGGTATGACCCCGCCATGGTGGGCCCCATGATTGCCGGAAAGCTTGTGGCCGGGCTTTTGGCGGTCACCCTGGCCCTGTGGGCCACCGGGAAGGAGCATCTGCCAAATCAAGAAAATCCTGGTTCGCCAACCAATTAATATTTGTATAACTTTCCGGGGGTTAGGATTGACAAACCCTCGGTTTTATTGTAGAATAGTATCAGGCTTTTACATGACTGACGGAGTTCGCGGAAGACCGCGGGGGAGTGTAAAACGCGCGATGCCGACCGTCTGGGCAAATTCAGTTCATTAAGAGCTGGTTTGTCCTTTTTTTGTTGGCAAATCAGCGGATAAGGAGAATGTGAAAACCATGAAACACGAAAACTGGACCAATTTTGCTCCCGGCGTATGGCAGGACACCATCAACGTGCGGGACTTCATTCAACAAAACTACAAACCCTACACCGGGGATGACGCTTTCCTTTCGGGGCCCACCGAAAGAACCTCCGACCTGATGGGTCAGGTGCAGGCGCTTTTCGCCAAGGAGCGCCGCAAGGGCGGCGTGCTGGATATCGACGTGGACACCGTTTCCTCCCTGACCAGCTACGCCCCGGGCTACATCGACAAGGACAAGGAGCTCATCGTTGGGTTGCAGACCGACAAGCCTCTGAAACGGGGGGTCAACCCCTTCGGCGGCATCCGCATGGCCCGCCAGGCCTGCGCCGCCTACGGCTACCGGCTCAGCGACAAGGTGGAGGACGAATTCCGCTACCGCACCACCCACAACGACGGGGTATTCCGCGTTTACACCGAAGAAATGCGCAAGGCCAGAAAGTGCCACGTGATCACCGGTCTGCCGGATGCCTACGGCCGGGGCCGTATCATCGGCGACTACCGCCGGGTGGCCCTTTACGGGGTGGATCGGCTGATTGAAGAAAAGCTGAAGGACAAGAAAAACCTGGACGAAGTTCTCTTCCACGTGGACAATGCCCGTTTGGCAGAGGAGCTTTTCCGCCAGATCACCTTCCTGGGTTACCTGAAGGACATGGCCGCCATGTACGGCTACGACATCAGCGGCCCCGCCGCCAATGCCCGGGAGGCCATTCAGTGGACCTACTTTGCCTACCTTGCCGCCATCAAGGAACAGAACGGCGCCGCCATGTCCTTGGGCCGCGTTTCCACCTTCTTTGATATTTACATCGAGCGCGACATGGCCGCCGGCATTCTGGACGAAGCCGGTGCCCAGGAGCTGATGGATGACTTCGTCATGAAACTCCGTCTGGCACGCCATCTGCGCACCCCGGAATACAACGAGCTGTTCGGCGGCGACCCCATGTGGATCACCGAAGCGGTGGGCGGTATGGGAACCGACGGCCGCACCCTGGTGACCAAAAACTGCTTCCGCATGCTCAACACCCTCTACACCCTGGGCTCCTCCCCGGAACCCAACCTGACCATTCTGTGGTCCACCGCCCTGCCGGAGGGTTGGAAGCGCTTCTGCGCCAAGGTATCCGCCGATACCGACTCCATCCAGTACGAAAACGACGACCTGATGCGGCCCCACCACGGGGATGATTACGCCATCGCCTGCTGTGTTTCCGCCATGGAGCTTGGGAAGCAGATGCAGTTCTTCGGCGCCCGCTGCAACCTGGCAAAGCTTTTGCTGATCGCCATCAACGGCGGCTACGATACCACCAGCGGCATGCACATCGGCCCCCAGATGCCGGTGATGGAAGCCGACACCCTGGACTTTGTGGCGGTGATGAAGCGCTACTCCATCTACATCACCTGGCTGAGCCGGCTTTACGTGAACACCATGAACGTGATTCACTACATCCACGACAAATACGCCTACGAAAAGACCCAGATGGCCCTCCACGATACCCACGTGGAACGGCTGATGGCATTCGGCATTGCGGGCCTTTCGGTGGTAGCCGACTCTTTGAGCGCCATCAAGTATGCCAAGGTTCACCCCGTCAAGGACGAGCTTGGTTATATCGTCGACTTCAAAACCGAGGGTGAATTCCCCAAATTCGGCAACGACGACGACCGGGTGGACTTCATTGCCCGGGATATGGCCCACCAGGTGATCACCGAATTGCGAAAGACCCCCACCTACCGGAATGCGGTACATACCCTGTCGGTTTTGACCATCACCTCCAACGTGATGTACGGCAAGCACACCGGTGCCACCCCCGACGGCCGCGCCGCCGGCGCCCCCTTCGCCCCCGGCGCCAACCCCATGCACAACCGGGAGGAAAACGGCGCCCTGGCCTCCCTGAACTCGGTGGCCAAACTCCGTTACTCCGAGTGCCGGGACGGC
>JAFYNU010000551.1 GCA_017547975.1 Clostridia bacterium | reverse complement strand
TCTGTGATGTCGTAACGCAAATCAGCAGGGGAAAGGCGGGCGCATTCGGTGCTGCCCTTGTCAACGGCACCGCCCTTGGTGATCAAAAAGATTTGATCACGGTTTTTACGTGACTTCATCCATTCGCCAATGGTTGTTTCGCTGGCGCCGGCGCCGCCGGGGAGCCAGGAAGCATAGAGCCTGGCGGTGTCAATGGCGTTGCCGCCTGCCGCAAGAAAACGATCCATAATGGAAAAAGAATCTTCTTTGGATACGGTGGCGCCAAAATAGTCGGTGCCCAATGCCAGGGCAGAAACCGCTCTGCCGCAAATCTTGATGTATCTCATATCGCTCTCCTTATCTTGATCCGGGATAGGAAATCCCGGGAAATACTTGCAAATTGCAGAGGGCTCATGTATAATAATGACATAACCTCCACATAAGAAAGTCTATCATAAATCGCGTTAAATGACAAGTGGCAATCAAACGGAAATCAGGAGAAATCACCATGTTGCAAGATTTAGTAACCCCATTAAAGGGGGAATTCCGGGACTATACCGAGCTGCGTGCTCAGGTGAATACCCGGCAGGCGGTCTATATTTCAAAGGGAAATCTATTGGCCAATACGAAGGAAATCCGTGGAGGCGTGAATGCCAGAGTATATAAAAACGGGGTTTTTGGAGTAGCATCTGCACCGGAATATGATACCGAATCCCTCCGGGCAGTGGTAGCAGCGGCAAGCCGCAATGCCCGGTTTCTGGAACAAAAAGAAAAACCCGGCAGGGGACCGCTTCCGGCGGTGCCTGCAGGGAGCATGGTTTATGGGGAGGACCGGGAGGTATCGCAGAGGCTTTTATTGGAAGTCTCTCGGGAATTGGATGCCTACGTGATGGAAAAATACCCCGGTCTTGTGAGCCGGTTTGTTTCCGCCCGTCACATGGGAATAGAAAAGCTATCCGCAGTATCGGATTCCTATGATATACATTCCTATCTTCCCAAGGCTAATCTTTACGTGGGACTTACCGTGGAGGACAAGGACGGACAACCCTGCGATCTGACCTGTATGTATGGCCGTAAGGGCTTTTTTGACGAGGTGTTTGCCGATCTTTCCTTTTTCAAAGAGGAAATCGAAAAGGTATATGAAAAGCTGATGCACAAGCGGGAGGCGGTCTACGCCCAGGCGGGGGTGAAGGAATGCATCCTTGCTCCCATGCTCACCGGGATGCTATCCCATGAGGCGGTGGGACACACAGTGGAAGCCGATTTGGTGCTGGGAGGTTCTGTAGCGGGGCATATGCTGGGACGTGAAGTGGCCAGCGAAAAGGTAACGATGGTAGACTTTGCCCACCACTATGCCGGAGAAGAGCTTTCAGTCCCGGTTTATGTGGACGATGAAGGGACCTTGGCACAGGATGCGGTACTGATTGAAAATGGGATTCTGAAGGGCTATATGCATGATAAGTCCAGCGCCATGCATTTTGACGTAACACCCACCGGTAATGCAAGGGCATTCGGCTTTGCCGATGAACCTTTGATCCGGATGCGGAACACAGCCGTACTTCCCGGCAGTGATAAATTGGAGGATATGATTGCCTCCATTGACGATGGCTACTACCTTCTGGATACCAACAATGGCCATGC
>JAFYNU010000550.1 GCA_017547975.1 Clostridia bacterium | reverse complement strand
TGAAGGACCGACTCCCCTTTCTGCAAATCCTGGACTACGGCCCCTCGGTGGCATACATGGCGGACGTATATTCCTACGATATGTGCCTTTGGGGACAGGTGGTGATGGATGAGGGTACGCTCCGCATGAAGGTAATCGATTGCTATTGGGGGGATGCCGAGCCCGGCGATCTGCGTCCTCTGCCCAAAATCAACTACCATAGTGCCGACTCCCACCTGGTGGAGGGCAGTGAGTGGTTCCTGATGGGAAGCATGGATGGGAACAACAGCTTTCAGGTGGATGCGTACACCGTGTATCGGGTGGAAAACGGTCGTGTCAAAAATCTATCCTACTACGACGATGTCCTCCAATACGACGGTTGGACCCCCGACGAGCTGGCCCTGCAGGTCGGGCGAATTTTAGCCAAATACTGCTCCGAATCATAAAAATCAGCCGTCACGCTTGCGCGTGACGGCCTTTTCTTATTGCTTTAAAAACACTTCCACCCTGCGGAGCAGTTCTTCATCGCTCATTCTGGGGGTGAAGTCCACCCCAAGCTGGAAGTAATCGGGGATTTCCCCCGCGGTTCTCCCCTCCGCCAGTTCGATCTTCATAACAAAATAGACCAATACCTTCCGGATGGCTTCCCCAAGGGCCTTGGCATATTCCTCCCCTTCCGCAAGTTCGGGGAGCATGACCTCCCGGCTTTCCCATACGTGAGAGAGCGATTTTACCGTACCTGCCGCCTCCTCCGTTCGTCCGAGACGAAGGTAGAGGAAGATTAGGTTGGCGCTAACGGTTGCTTTGGCCTTCATACTGACCCCATCCATAGCCAAAGCCCGTTTGAACAGGGTGACGGCTTCAGCCACTGCCCCGGCATCTCCTGCGTGGGCCAGGGTTTCCCCCAGGGTCACAAGCAGTCCCGTATCGCCGGGATAGCGTTTGACACTCTCCCGGGCAAGCCGGATGGCTTCCTCTATTTTCCCAGTCTCCACAAGATTGTGGATTTCCGTATGCAATTCCGCCACAGCCTCCCCCCGGCGGATCTCATCCATACCCACCAGGGCATCCACCGAAACGTCAAAAAACAGGGCAAGTCCGGGTAGCAGAGTGATATCGGGGTATGCCGAGTCATTCTCCCACCGGCTGACCGCCTGGGGGGACACCCCCAAAAGCTCCGCCAATCCCTCCTGGGTCATGCCCTTCTTTTGCCGAAGGTTCTTCAGGTTGGTTCCGATGCTGATCTTCATGGTATCGTCTCCTTATTTCGTGTTCAGAAGCTTCTGTACCACAAGTATAACCCAGTTTTCCCCGGCAGGCCATACCCATTTTGTTGTGAAATTTTCAACCGGAACGAGAATTCACGATTTACTTCCCACGTTGAAATAGATACCCCGGTAAAGTTCCATCCAAAAGGGCACTTCCACCGCGGTGGGCGGAGTTCCTTCGAAGGTCACCACCGCCGTCTTTCGGCTGGGTATCACTTCCACACTTCCCAAGGAGCCGGTTCCCATGTAGTCCGAAAGGCATTCCCCGATGCGTTGGGAAACCTGTTCCACCCATTCGGATTTATCGGCACCAAACCCCTTCTTCCGGAAAAATCTCCACAGAGCCATCCCTTCTCCGTTACGGATATCCAGCTGCAACACCGCCTCGTTGCCCACGTCAATGATCATTTTGGCGATCCAGCTTCCGTTGAAATGAATCTCCACCTGCCACACCCGAACGTCCACGCCGTCACTCAAAAGCGCCCGCTGGTTCATCACAATGGTTTCATGGGGATTTAAGGGTTCCTCCACAAGATCGTTCAGCAGGGCCATGGCGATTCTCACGGCTTCCTCCCCGGAGACTACTTCCACCTTCTCCTCGTAATCCAGCGTATCGGTTGGCATAACCACCACACCATCCCGAAATTCCATCAGCCGTCGGGCCACAGTCTGGCTTTCCAGAAGTTTTTCCACCCGCCCTGTATGTTTCATATTGCCCAACAGTACCGATTCACCGGTGGCAATGGCTTCCGGGTCCGCCAGGGTCTCATCCAAAATCAGCATATATCCCCTCGGCAAAAGCAAACCCACCGCCAGTGCCAGAAGGAGCAGGCACACAGGTATCAGTTTCTTCATACAGCCCCCTCCTTCAAAATCACGCTGACGCAGGTTCCCTTCCCCTCAATGCTTTCAAATTGCAGTTCACCCCCGTGATACTCCACGATCTCGTTACACAAACTTAGCCCCAATCCGGCGCCCCCCTGGGCCCGGGAGCGGGACTTATCCACCCGGTAAAATGCCTCGGTCAAATGGCTGATGACCTCCGGCGGCATACCCCGGCCGTTGTCGATGACCCGGATGCGGCAATCCCCGTCGGGATAATCCAGAAGCATGGCAACCATGCCTTCCTTTTCCATGGCCTTGCGGGCATTGTCCAGGAGATTGGTCAGCACCGATTCCATCAGCGCCGCATCCATGCGCCACTTGCCGGGGGTCGTGCGGCATTCCAGTCGGATGCCGCTTTGCATCAATACGGGACGCATCTTTTTCGCCGTCCGCTCCACCAATCGATTGACCTCCACCCACTCCAGGTCGGGGGTTTCATTTTTGGCAAGATGCAGGGACAGAAGCTTCAGGGACAGGCTTTCCAGCCGCTTCCCTTCGGTAAATATGTAGTTGGCCGCTTCCTGGGCATCCCGGGCATTCATTTCCTGCCCCCGGAGCAGATCGGCATAGCCAATGATGGAGGTCATAGGCGTCTTGAGTTCGTGGGCAAAGCTACCCATGAAGCGTTCCTGGGCCTCCACCGTTTCCTCCATAGCCCGAATATTGCTTTGGAGCCGGTCGGCCATGTGGTTGAAATCCCGGGCCAGGGCTCCTACCTCGTCCTTGGAGCGGGTCCGGATCCGGACGCCCAGGTCGCCTTCCGCCATTTTTCGAGCCGCCGACGACATTTTTCTCAGGGGGCCGGTCAGTGCCGCGGCCAAGAAAAAGCTAAAAATAGCCCCCGCCGCCAGGGTAGCGGTGAATACCCATTGAAAGGAAACCAGCATACTCTCCCGCTCCCGGTATACGTCACTCACGTCGGTAACCAGAGTCAGCACCATCCGTTCTTCCCCCATCTGGATTCCGCCGGAAAGGCTGATATAAGCAGTCTTTTTTCCCTCATGGGTATGAAACACCTGTAATATCTGCTGGTTCTCCCCGGGTTCCGGTGTGGATTCGGGAAACGTCTCTCCCGCTTGCAGAACCACTTCCCCGTCCCGGGTCAGCCGCCATGCTACCGTATCCACCGCCGTTTCCAACCGCTCCATGGTATCCTGCCAGGTCTCGGTACTGTTTTCCCCCGATCCGGTGGCAATGCGCAGTTCCATGGCGGAAACGATCATGCGGTAGTGTTCCCGACAGGCATTTTTTTCCCGGGCAATGGCCCCCGAAAAGGAATGCTCCACCATAAAAGCACCCCCCACACCCAGGGCCACCGACAAAAGCCACACCATGGCAAGCAGTATTTTGGTCCGAAATTTCATTCACACCTCCAGGCGATAGCCCACCTTGTTCACCGCTCGCAGTTTCTTTTCCCAGCCCACCTTTTTGCGAAGCCTTTGGATGTGCAAATCCACCGTTTTACTGCCGAAGGGGTATTCCTCATTCCAGACCCGTTCGTAAATGGTTTCCCGATAGAGGGCCACGTTGGGATTCCGGGCAAAGAGCAACAGCAAATCGTACTCCTTTGGTGTCAGTTTCAAAAGAACGCCCTTTCGTTCCACCGTTCTGGCCACCGTGTCGATGGCCAGGTCCCCCACCGTCATAAGCGATTCGGTCTTGTTATAACGGCGAAGCACCACGTCCACCCGGGCCAACAGCTCCAAAATTTCAAATGGCTTTACAATATAGTCCTCAGCCCCCATGCGAAGGCCTTTTACCCGATCCATGACGTTATTCATGGCGGTGATAAATATCACGGGCACCCCCATGGGGCGAATATATTCCATCAGTGAAAACCCATCCATTTGGGGAAGCATCACGTCCAATAGAATCAGGTCATAGCTGTGTTGTTCCAGAAATTCCATGGCTTCCAGCCCGTCGTAGGCCGCATCACAGGTGTACCCCGCCCGTTTCAGGCTCATGCGGATCAGGTTATTGATGGGTTTTTCATCTTCAACAATCAAAATATGAATCACACGTTTCCCCCCTTTTCTATAGTATAACATAAAGTGTCATCAAAACGGCATCATTTTTCGACCAAATTTCCCGTCATAAAAATTTTTTTCAAAATTTGCCAAGGTGTTGCCGGTCTGATGCCGTTTTGATGGATTGCCCGCTTACAATATAGACAAAGGAGGCAACCTCATGATCGAATACCTTACCCTGAAAAACCCCCGGGAACTGGATCTTTTCGTGGCTTCTCACCCCCGGGGACACTACATGCATACCGCCGCCTACGGCAAAAGCCGCTCCGATTACCATTGGAGTTGCGTGGTTTTGCGAAACAATAACGGCGAAATTTATGCCTCCATGTCGCTTCTTTCCCGCAGAGTCCGAATGACCCCCTGCCGCATTTTTTACGCTCCCCGGGGACCGATTTTTTCAAATCTTTCGGAATTCAAAGAGATCTGCGTTGCCGCCCGGGATTACTGCCGTCAGCAGGGCGGTTACCTTTTGCGAATGGATCCCCCCATCCCGGAGGATGATCCAATTTATCCCCGTCAAATCCGGGTTCTGGGTTTTCGTATTGATCCTCGGGACGATTACTCCGCATATCAACCCCGGCACGTTTATCAGCTCTCTCTTTTGGATACAAACGAGGACAAGCTTCTTGCCTCCTTTCACCCCAAAACCCGCTACAATATCCGCCTGGCCAGCCGCCGGGGACTTATCATTCGGGACGGGAATCAACGGGATCTCCCCATTTTCCATGCCATGATGCGGGAAACTGCCGCCCGGGACGGATTTCATCCCCGTCCCATCACCTTCTTTGACGATCTTCTCACCTCCATGGGTTCCAATGCCAGCCTTCTGTTGGCCGAAAAAGACGGAAACGTGCTGGCGGGGGCTATCCTGATCGTCCTTGGTACCAAAGCTTGGTACGCCTTCGGCTGTTCCTTTGATGCCGGGCGTTCCGATATGCCAAACCATCTTCTGCAATGGGAAATGATACGTCGTGCACGATGGTTTGGTTGCTCTCTCTTTGACCTGCGTGGGGTTGAGGGGCTACCCTCTCCTCTCAACCCTGCCTACGGTCTCCATCATTTCAAGCAAGGGTTTGGAACCCGCTTCGTCTCCTATCTGGGGCAGATGGATCTTCCCCTTCGCCCCTGGTGGTATTTCTTCATTCGAACCCTTCAACGATTCCTGTAACCCAACCGAAAGGAGCCCTCCATGGTTGAGCAAGCCCGTCCCCTTCCCAGGGGAAAGAAAAAAAGAAAAAGGTACTCTCTTCTTCGCCTTCTACGGCAAGTTTATCTTCCGTTCGGATTGCTTCTTTTCCTTTTTCTCCTGTTTATGGTTCAACCAAGGGATCCTAATTTGATCACCATCTCCTTTGCCGCCGAGGACCGGGAGATTCCCGCACACCCCCAATCCACTCTTCACGCCACCTCCTCCGACAAGGCCCAATGGAATCTCATTCTGGTGAACAAATGGCACACCCTTCCGGAGGGATTTCGGGTGGAATTGACAAAGCTCCGCAATGGTCATGCGATTGACAGCCGTGCCTACCCCGACCTGCAGGAGATGATGGACGATATGCGGGCAGGCGGCCTTTCCCCCCTGATCTGTTCCTCCTACCGCACCACCGCCGACCAGGAGAATCTGTTTTCCGCGCAAAATCAAAAGTACCTTTCCCAGGGTCTTTCCCAAAAGGAAGCCCAGGCGGAAGCCGCCCTGCTTGTGGCCCTCCCCGGCACCAGCGAGCATCAAACCGGCCTTGCGGTGGACATTGTGGACACCTCCTACCAGCTCCTGGAAACCGACCAGGAGAATACCCCGGTCCAAATCTGGCTCCACCAGAATGCCTGGCAATACGGTTTCATTCTGCGATACCCCCGGGGCAAAACCGAGATTACCGGCAAATCCTACGAGCCCTGGCACTACCGTTACGTGGGCAAGGATGCCGCCCGGGAGATGCACCAAAGCGGACTCTGCCTGGAGGAATACCTGAACGATATCCATCGCTAATATCCTTCTTCCCTGTGACTCTGCACCTTCTCTTCTTGACGTTCCTTTCTGAATTCACTCCTTTTCGATTCCTCCACACCCATAGAGAATCACAGGGACACTTTCCAAAACACCGGGCTCTCCAGTCCGGTGTTTTGAATTGGCCCCATATTCCCCATAAAAAACGTAGCTTTTCCCGGGAAAATGCTTTATAATAAAGGAAACTTCCCATACCCTTCCAAGGAGGATCAAGCTATGAAATTTCAGGCCATTACCGCCCCCGATTGGTTGGCACGTAACGCCATTTACCAGATCAACCCCCGTACCTTTTCGCCGGAGGGTACCATTTCTGCCATTACCAGAACCCTTCCCGAATTGAAGGCGCTGGGGTTTGGCATCATCTACCTGTGTCCCATTTTCGAGGAGGATCCTTCGGAAGATCGGGCCAACTGGAGCATTCGCCAGAAAAAGTCGGAAACCAACAACCCCAAAAATCCCTACCGGATGAACGACTACTTCAAAATCGACGAAGAATATGGTTCTCTGGAGGATCTGCGGGAGCTCATTGACACCGCACACAC
>JAFYNU010000549.1 GCA_017547975.1 Clostridia bacterium | reverse complement strand
TTCGCTGAAGAAGTTGCCAAGGCCATGGGTAAGTAATTACCGGAACAAATGCCATAATGACCCCCGTTGGTTTTCCAACGGGGGTTTTTGTATGCTTGCAAATGGAAATGGGCTGTGCTACAATAAACGCATCCCACCCGAAAGGATGAAACGATATGGAAAAACGCAGATTGCTTGCCGATTCTTTTACCTATCTGCATCCCCAAAAGCGTACAACCCTGGTACACAAAGCCAGCCGGGATTACTGGTTTCTGCATGATACGGCGGTGGCCTGGCACGGTGACTCCCTTTTTGCGGCCTACTACCATTGCCGGAAATCCGAAATGATCGGCCATACCCTCATCCATCAGCGTATCAGCCGTGACGGGGGGCTGTCCTTCGGCCCCGAAACCGTCCTTTCGGCTCCTGCGGAGGAGGAAGGACTTCACGTGCCTCCCATGCTCTTTGAAATGAATGGTTCGCTTTATGCCTACGTCACCCGGATGACCGGCCCTGATATTTGTACCGATATTCGGGTGTTGAAGCTTGCGGGGGAAAGCTGGCGGGAGATTGGAATTCTGGATTACCCCATGATCGTCAACGGAACACCACAAAAGCTGGATGAATTCACCCTTCTTGCCCCGGGGCGGGTAGCGGATGAGCCGGGGAAAAAGCCGGAGCGTCCGGCAATCCTGAAAATGGATGCCGCCGATCCCACCAAAACGCAATTGATTCCCATGGAGATTCCGGCGGGGGAGATATATCCCAGGTGTCCCGAATCGACCCTGTTCCGACTGGGAAATCGATGGGTGCTATTGGTGCGAAACGATGCCGGCCCCTTCTGGACGTATGAAAGCATGGACGGAGTGCATTATACCGGCCCCTTTGAAGTCGACCTTCCCATGGAGGCCTCCAAACCCTTCGGGGGGACCCTGGCGGACGGGCGAAGCTATTTGATTTACAACGCTCCCAACCCGCCGGAACGAAGAAGTAAACTGGTGTTGCTTCTGGCAGAAGCCGGGGAAGCGGAATTTACAAAGAAAGCCATCCTCTTTTGGTCGGACGATCGGGTGGCAAATAGGAAAAATTGGCACTACCCCTGCGCCGCAGAACGGGATGGAAAGCTCTACATCAGCCTCACTGCCGGATTCCGGGAAGAGGAAGGCCGGGATGCCATCCTGCTTACGGTGGACTTGGAATAAAATAAATTGCCGGGGGCCCGCGCAGGGCTTCCGGTTTCCCTTTTGCCCCTCGACAGGGAGCAAAAGATATGGTACAATAATAGGACTTGAAAAAATCAAAAGGGAAGGAGGGGCAACAATGGAAAACAAAACAACCAAGCGCTCGGTGGTTGGAATTCTGGCTCACGTAGACGCCGGCAAAACCACCCTGTCGGAAGCCATGCTCTATTCCGCAGGGGAACTGCGTACCATGGGACGGGTGGACCACGGAAATGCCTTTCTGGATAATTTTAACCTGGAACGGGCCCGGGGGATTACCATATTTTCCAAACAAGCCTGTCTGAATCTGCCGGGAATGCAGGTAACCCTGCTGGATACCCCGGGACACGTGGATTTTTCTCCCGAAATGGAGCGGACTCTGAATGTGTTGGATGCCGCTATCCTGGTCATCAGTGCCCCCGCCGGGGTACAAAGCCATACCCTGACGGTGTGGAAGCTCCTGCGGGAGCATAACGTTCCCACCTTTATCTTTGTGAATAAAACCGACCTGCCCGGCAAAACCCGGGAAGAGTTGATGGACGAATTGAAATCCTCCCTGGGGGAAGGCTGTACCGATATCCACGCCGGGGTGGAAGAAAAAGCCATGGCGGACGAGCTCCTGCTGGGAGAGTATCTGGAAACCGGTGATTTGCAGGAGGAATCGGTGGCCAGGGCCATCCGGGAAGCCCGGCTGTTCCCCTGTTGGTTCGGGGCGGCCCTGAAGCTTTTGGGGGTGGAGGAATTCCTGGAAGGACTTCAAACCTATCTGCCGGAAACCCAGGGGGAGGAAGCCTTCTCCGCCAGGGTGTATAAGATTACCCGGGATCCCCAGGGAACCCGTCTGACCCACATGAAGGTCACCGGGGGCACGCTGAAGGTGCGGGAAACCCTAAACGGTGCCGATTTTGAGGAAAAGATCACCGCCCTGCGGGTTTACGCCGGAGCAAAATTTAAGACGGTGGACGTGGCTTACCCAGGGGACGTAGTGGCGGCAGTGGGTCTGACCCGCACCGCACCGGGCATGGCCCTGGGCGCCGAAGCCGAAAGTATGCCCCCAACCCTGGAACCGGTATTGACCTACCGGGTCATTCTACCCCCGGAAATTGATGCCCACCGGGCTATGATGCAGTTCCGGGAATTGGAGGAGGAGGAACCACAACTTCACGTGGACTGGAACAGCCGCCTGGCGGAGCTCCGGGTTCGCATTATGGGGGAGGTCCAATTGGAGGTTCTGCACGAGCTGGTGCAGGAACGCTTCGGGTACCAGGTCAGCTTTGACCAGGGAAGCATCCTCTATCGGGAAACCATTGCCGCCCCGGTGGAAGGGGTGGGACATT
>JAFYNU010000548.1 GCA_017547975.1 Clostridia bacterium | reverse complement strand
CCCTACGAAGGGCCGTCGAGGGCTGGCCGTTTGTCCCCTTCGGGGACGATTGATATCTTCGATATCTCCCCCGGTGCTTAACGCACCACTGATATCTTCGATATCTCCCCCGGTGCTTAACGCACCACTGATATCTTCGATATCTCCCCCGGTGCTTAACGCACCACCCCCGTCGTTGCTTACGCAACGCCACATTGCCACCTACGGTGGCGAACCCCGTCGTTGCTTACGCCACGCCACCCCTACGGTGCAATGCTCCCAAGGGGGAGGCAAGGGGGGCGGCGGTTAGCGATAGCTAACCAAAACGTTGCGATTTCGGCGTTTTTACCAAGAAATGCTTCGTCAAATATCGGGAAAATGGCTTGCTATTTTGTGGATTTTGTATTATAATATAGGGGCACAAAATATACCCTTATAAACTTTCAGGAGGATTCACAATGGCTCTTACACAAGAACAGAAACAGCAGTATACCGAAGAACTGCTTGCCTACATTGAGGAACTGAAGGCCACCGGCGAACAGGGCATCCTGATGCCTGTTATGCAGAAGGCCCAGGGCCTCTTCGGTCATCTGCCCCTGGACATTCAGGTTCTCATCGCCGACGGCGTTGGCTGCCCTGTCACCGACGTTTACGGCGTTGCCACCTTCTACGCTCAGTTCTCCCTGACCCCCAAGGGCGACTACATCATCTCGGTCTGCACCGGTACCGCCTGCTTCGTTCTGGGCGCTCAGCTCGTTCTGGACGAAGTTGTGAAGGAACTTGGCATCAACCCCGGCGAAACCACCGCCGACGGCAAGTTCACCATTCAGGACACCCGCTGCCTGGGCTGCTGCGGTCTTGCTCCCGTTATGACCATCAACGACAAGGTCTACGGCAAGCTCAAACCCGCCGACATCAAGGATATCCTGGCTGCTTATTAAGTTTTCAACCAACCCATTACATAAGGTGTGACCGACTATGAAAATTTCCCAGGTTCAATCCCTACTGAACGCTACCGTCCTGTGCGGCGAGGAACATCTGGAAACCGAGGTCCACTCGGCTTGCGGTTCCGACATGATGAGCGACGTTCTGGCTTACGTGAAAAACCAGGCGGTGCTCCTCACCGGACTTGTGAACCCCCAGGTGATCAAGACCGCCGAAATGATGGATATGCGCTGTATCGTATTTGTTCGCAACAAGAAACCCTCGCCCCAGATGCTGGAAATGGCCGACGACGTGGGAATCACCCTGCTGGCAACAGCCGAAACGCTGTTCACCGCCTGCGGTGTCCTCTACGACAACGGTCTGCGGGGTTCGTGATGGAGGTGAAGAGCCAAAATGGATGAAGCTTTGAGATTTCGCTACGATGTGGACGGGGAAAACTTTACCTCCGCCGGCAACGCTTCGGTAGAGGTCAAACGGAAGCTGCGTCAGCTTGGCTTTCCCCCGGAAATCATCAAACGGGTTTCCATCGCCATGTATGAGGGCGAGATCAATATGGTAATCCACGCCGACGGCGGGGTTGCCGAGGTGGTCGTGACCCCCGAGGTCATCACCATCATTCTGGCCGACAAGGGCCCGGGCATTGCCGACGTGAGTCTTGCCATGCGGGAAGGGTATTCCACCGCTGCCGACCACATCCGTTCCCTGGGATTCGGGGCCGGAATGGGACTGCCCAACATGAAACGATACACCGATACCATGGAAATTGATACCGAACTCGGCGTGGGTACCACCATCACCATGACTGTGAAGGTGACCTGATGCCGAAGCTTACACCTTATCGACATTCGGTATCCCTGGAACCCGACAAGTGCAAGGGCTGTACCAACTGCCTGAAGCGCTGTCCCGTGGAGGCCATCCGCATCCGGGACGGCAAGGCAAAGATCAATCCCGACCGCTGCATCGACTGCGGCGTGTGCATTGACGTTTGCCCCTACAAGGCCAAGCGTGCCAGCTACGACGCCCTGTCGGACATCCAGCGTTACCGCTATAAAATCGCACTGCCCGCCCCCTCCCTTTACGGCCAGTTCGAAAACCTGGAGGAGATCGACCACGTTCTCCAGGGGTTACTGGACATGGGCTTCGACGAGGTTTACGAGGTGAGCCGGGCCGCCGAGATCGTTTCGGGCTTCACCCGCCTCTACCTCAACAATCCCGAGGTGGAAAAACCGGTGATCAGCTCGGCCTGTCCGGTGGTGGTGCGGCTGATATCCCTGCGATATCCCTACTTATGTAAAAATATACTGCCCATCAAGCCCCCGGTGGACATTGCCGCCGAGAAGGCCCGGGCAAAGGCGCTTGCCGAGCACCCCGAGCTCTCGCCCGAGGATATCGGCGTGGTATTCATCTCCCCCTGTCCCGCCAAGGTCAGCTACATCAAGCAGCGCATTTCCGAAGGGAAAAGCGACGTGGACCTGGCGGTGAGCATGAGCGACGCCTATTTTGCCCTCATCGGCAAAATGAAGCAGGAGCTTCCCCCCGATACCCTGTCGAAATCGGGCATGATCGGAGTTGGCTGGGCATCCTCGGGAGGCGAATCCAGCGCCATCTTCAACGACAAATATCTGGCTGCCGACGGGATCGAAAACGTGATCCGCGTGCTGGAACAGATCGACAACGGCACCTTCCCCTCCCTGGAATTTGTGGAGCTCAACGCCTGCAACGGGGGATGCGTGGGCGGGATGATGACGGTGGAAAACCCCTACATCGCCCGGGCACGTCTCCAAACCCTGAAGCGGTATCTGCCGGTTTCCCAAAACTGGCGGTTTGAGGACCAGGAGGGCGCCACCGCCGAACTGCCCCCCGAGCTGAAGGCCGACCCGGTGGAATACGCCCCGGTGTCCAAGCTTTCGGAGAATATGGGGGAGGCCATGCGGAAAATGGCCATGATTCAGACGCTGCACGACCAGCTTCCCGACCTGGACTGCGGCTCCTGCGGGTCCCCCACCTGTTACCTGTTCGCCGAGGACGTGGTGAAAGGGGAGGCAAGGCCCGAGGAATGCATCGTCCGCAT
>JAFYNU010000547.1 GCA_017547975.1 Clostridia bacterium | reverse complement strand
CTTCAGGGGGTCAGCGGCACCGGTGACGCGCATGGCGCCGTAAACGTAGCTTCGGCCGGACAGGGGGTCACGGATGGCGCCGCCGATGCAGGTGGCGGCTCCGCCGAAGGGCTCGATTTCGGTGGGATGGTTATGGGTCTCGTTCTTGAAGAGCAGGAGCCAATCCTCCGGCTTGCCGTCGGCTTCCACCTGGATCTTGACAGTGCAGGCATTGATCTCTTCCGATTCGTCCAGCTTTTCCAGCTTGCCTTCCTTCTTGAGCCAGCGAACCGCCAGGGTGGCGATGTCCATCAGGCAGATGGGCTTGGTGCGGCCCAGCTCCTTGCGGGTTGCCAGGTATTCCTTGTAAGCCGCTTCCAGAAGGGGATCTTCAAACTTCACATCATCGATGATGGTGGAGAAGGTGGTGTGGCGGCAGTGGTCCGACCAGTAGGTATCCACCATGCGGATTTCGGTGATGGTGGGGTCCCGGTCTTCCTTCTTGAAATAGGCCTGCAGGAAGGTGATATCGTCCAGGTCCATGGCAAGGCCATAGGACTTGATAAAAGCGGCAAGGGCATCCCGATCCAGGGCGGTGAAGCCGGTGAGGGTTTCCACGGTGGTGGGGATATCATACTGGACCGCCAGGGTTTCCGGCAGTTCCAGGGTTGCTTCCCGGGCTTCCACCGGGTTGATGACGTACTTTTTGATCTCCGCCACGTCGGCTTCGGTGAGTTCTCCGTAGAGTGCGTAAAGTCTTGCGGTACGGACGGTGGGACGGTCCCCCTGGGAAATGATCTGGATGCACTGGGCAGCCGAGTCGGCCCGCTGGTCAAACTGACCGGGCAGGTATTCCACCGCAAAGACCACAGCACCCGCCACGTCGGGTTCTTCGGTCACCAGGTCCAGCTGGGGTTCGGAGAACACGGTGGTGATGGCGTAATCAAAGAGTTCTTTGGTGATATTTTCGGTATCGTAACGATTGAAAAGGCGAACCTTTTGGAGTTTTTCGATGCCCAATAGGGATTTTGCGTCATTCAGAAGAGCCCGGGCTTCGTTATCCAGACCGGGGCGCTTTTCCACAAAAATTCGATAAACCATATTACTTCTTCTCCCCTGCTTTCAGGGCCCGCTGGCCAATGTCCTTGCGCCAGAAGGCATTTTCAAAGGAAATTTTTTCCACCTTTGCGTAGGAGGCGGCGATGGCCTTTTCCAGGCTTTCCTCCACCGAGGTAACACCCAGCACGCGGCCGCCGTTGGTAACGAGAACGCCATCCTTGAAGGCGGCGCCGGCTACGTAAACGTCCCCGGCGATCTCTTCGGGAATATCCAGCTTGAAGCCCTTTTGATAACTTGCGGGATAGCCCTGGGAGGCCATGATCACGCAACAGGCATGGCCCTTCTTCCACTTGATATCCAGCTCGTCAAGTCTTTCCTCGGCAACCGCCTGCATAATTTCCAGAAGGTCGCTTTCCAGAAGGGGCAGAACCACCTGGGTTTCGGGGTCACCGAAGCGGCAGTTGTATTCGATCACCTTCACGCCCTTGGGGGTGATCATCAGGCCGAAGTAAAGGCATCCCTTGAAGGGTCTTCCCTCGGCATTCATGGCATTGATGGTGGGCAGGAAGATTTCTTCCATGCAGGACTTGGCAACCTCTTCGGTGTAGTAGGGGTTGGGGGCAACCGTACCCATACCGCCGGTGTTGAGTCCCTCGTCATTGTCCAGGGCCCGCTTGTGGTCCATGCTGGAAACCATGGGGCACACGGTTTTGCCGTCGGTAAAGGCCAAAACCGATACTTCGGGTCCGGTGAGGAATTCCTCGATGACGATCTGGTCACCGCTTTTGCCAAACATTTTGTCGGCCATCATACCCTTCACCGCATCCCGGGCTTCTTCCCGGGTTTCGGCGATGATGACACCCTTGCCCAGGGCAAGGCCGTCGGCCTTGATGACGATGGGGGTGGGCGCTTCTTCCAGGTAGGAAAGGGCGGCTTCCATGTCGGTGAAGACCTCGTAGGCGGCGGTGGGGATGCCGTACTTCTTCATCAGGTTTTTGGAGAAGACCTTGCTCCCTTCGATGATGGCGGCATTGGCCCGGGGGCCGAAGCAGGGAATCCCCGCCTCCTCCAGGGCGTCCACGGCCCCCAGCACCAGGGGATCATCGGGGGCAACCACGGCGAAGTCGATGGCGTTATTCTTTGCAAATTCTACGATAGCAGGGATATCCTTGGCACCGATGTTTACCAGGGTGGCGTCATTTGCCATGCCGCCGTTGCCGGGCAGGGCAAAAATTTCGGTAACCGAGGGGTTTTCCTTGATTTTTTTGATGATGGCGTGCTCACGACCGCCGCCACCCACAACCATTACCTTCATGGGCGCTTCCTCTTAGTGGTGGAAGAGGCGCATGCCGGTGAAGGCCATGGTCATACCATACTTGTCACAGCATTCGATGACCGCGTCGTCACGGATGGAGCCGCCCGGTTCGGCGATGTACTTAACGCCCGACTTCTTGGCACGTTCGATGTTGTCACTGAAGGGGAAGAAAGCGTCGGAGCCCAGGGCCACGCCGTCGATGGTGGCCAGGTAAGCGGCCTTTTCTTCGGCGGTGAAAGGAGCGGGCTGTTCGGTGAAGTACTTCTGCCAGTTGCCTTCTGCGGTGACATCTTCTTCGTTCTGGTTGATGTAGCCATCGATGACGTTATCCCGGTCGGGACGGCCCAGTTCCTTCTTGAAGGGCAGGGCGAGAACCTTGTCGTGCTGTCTGAGGAACCAGGTATCGGCCTTGCCGCCGGCAAGACGGGTGCAGTGAATGCGGGACTGCTGTCCGGCACCAACACCGATGGCCTGGCCATCCACGGCGAAGCACACCGAGTTGGACTGGGTATATTTCAGGGTGATGAGGGCGATGATCAGGTCGCGAACGGCGCTTTCGGGCATGTCCTTGATGGCGGTGACCCGGTTGCCCAGCAGTTCGGCGTCGATCTTG
>JAFYNU010000546.1 GCA_017547975.1 Clostridia bacterium | reverse complement strand
GGTGGACAAATTCATCGCCGGGAAGGAAAATCCCGCCGAATGGATCCCCCATTTCACCTACCACGGCTTCCGCTACGCCAAGATCACCGGCTACCCCACCTTCCCCGGGGACGCCATGACCGCCATCGCCTTCAGTAACGAGGTGAAGAGCCAAAGCTTCTTCCGCTGCGGAAACCCCCTGGCAAACCAGATCTACGAAAACATCCT
Source organism: Clostridia bacterium (assembly GCA_017547975.1). GTDB lineage: Bacteria > Bacillota > Clostridia > Oscillospirales > QAMX01 > RUG11797. The sequence goes on along the minus strand of JAFYNU010000546.1, from coordinate 1,913 downwards.
CCGCACCGAGCTGGATAACCTGCACCACCTGGCCACCGACTGTCCCCAGCGGGACGAGCGCATGGGCTGGATGAACGACGCCACGGTGCGCTTCGAGCTTTCGCCCTACAACTGCCGCATGGGCCGTCTCTTCCCCAAGATCGTCCGGGACATCACGGCGGAGCAGGATCCCGCATCGGGTGCCATCTACTCCACCGCCCCCCTGATTTGGAGCGGACCCATCGCCGACCCGGTTTGCTCCTCCTACCTGGTGGCGGGGTATCAGATGCTTCTCCACTATGGGGACACCCAGACCATTGCCGAAAATTACGAGCCCTACAAGCGCTGGAACCAGTGCCTGGCGGACCTGCGTACCGAAGAGGGCATTGTGGAATATTCCTCCTACGGCGACTGGGCCGGCCCCGCCGACTACTGCGACCGGGTGTTTGACGGCTGTCACTCCATCGTCACCCCCAGCCCCCTCATGTCCACCGGTTACCATTACTATAACTACACCCTGCTGGCCAAATTCGCCGATCTTTTGGGAAAGACCGATGAAAAGGCGGAATTGGAAGCCAAGGCCGCCGAGGTCCGGGAAGCCTTCCTGAAAAAGTGGGTGGATATTCCCCGGGGCTACGTCCACAACGGCTCCCAGGGAGCCCAGGCCTTCGCCCTGTGGCTTGGCATCCTGCCCAGGGAATGCGAAAAGGCCGCCGCCGCCCAGATGTTCGACGCGGTGAAGAATGTGGGCTACCGGCTCACCACCGGCAACCTGACCAGCAAGTATCTGCCCGAAATGCTGGTGAAGTACGGCTACACCGATGCCGCCTGGAAGCTTATGACCCGGGACGAATACCCCTCCCTGGGCTACATGATCCAGAATGGCGCCACCACCGTTTGGGAACGCTTCGAATTCAAGCGGGGCTCGGGTATGAACTCCCACTGCCACCCCATGTACGGCGCCGTGGGCCATTTCTTCTACGCCGACCTGCTTGGCGTGCGCCCCCTGACCCCCGGTTGGGACAAGTTCGCCGTAAAGCCCTGCTTCCCCCAGGGACTTCTCTACGCCGAAGGCCAGGTGGAAACCATCCTTGGCAACATCTACGTCAGATGGCAGAACCAGATGGGCCAGATCGACCTGATGGTGGACGTGCCCTTCGGTGCTACCGCCCTGGTGACCCTGCCCACCGGTAACTTTGAACTTACCAGCGGCTGGCACAGCCTCTCCTTCTGAATATGCCTATGGAACTTGTGAAAAAAATCGACATGCATGCCCACACCATCCGTACCCACGGCATTCCCCGACCGGGGGGCAGTCATTTTGCCACCGTGCCGGAGCTTTTGGATATGTATGACAGGATCGGGGTGGAAAAGGGGGTCCTCCTGCCCAGCGTGTCCCCCGATTGCACCCACGAAATGAACACCAACGAGGAAATCTACGAGATTGTATCCGCCAATCCCGACCGCTTTGCCTTCCATTGTAACATTGACCCCCGCATGGGGGACAACAACGGGGAAACCGACTTCACCTACTACCTGGACCACTACAAGGCTCTGGGGGCAAGGGGAGTGGGGGAGCTTACCGCCAATTTGTGGTTCGACGACCCCCGGGTTCTGGCCCTGTTCAAGGCTTGCGAAAGCCGGGATATGCCGGTGACCTTCCACATCGGTACCCCGGAAGGGGAATACGGCCTCATCGATACCTTCGGCCTGCCCCGGCTGGAGGAATGCCTGCAGGCCTTCCCCAAGCTCCGTTTCTTCGGTCATTCCCAACGCTTCTGGTCGGGCATTTCCGGGGACGTGGATGAAGCGGCCTTCCACGGCTGGCCCCAGGGCAAGGTGACCCCGGGGGGCCGGGTGGTGGAGCTGATGCGCCACTATCCCAACCTCTGCGGCGACCTTTCGGCGGGAAGCGGCTTCGGTGCCATTTCCCG
>JAFYNU010000545.1 GCA_017547975.1 Clostridia bacterium | reverse complement strand
CTGGACCTTCAACAATTCCACCATCCACATCGATTTTATGGTGGGTACCCCCGACCTTCGTATCGTGGGCACCACCGAATCGGGGGAGGAAGTGGTGGTATTTGATCAGGGGGATTTCGCCCTGTAACGATTTGCCTAAAAAATAAACATATATAAAAGGAGAAACAACAATGAGCATGGACAAAATGAGAGCATGGAAGCTTCTGGAAGAAATGAGCTACGTCCGCGTGGCAGGAAGCCCCGAAGACCTGAAAACCGCCGAACTTCTGAAGGCCGAATGTGACAAGGCCGGTGTGCCCGCCGTCATCGAGGATTTTGAAATCGACGTGGTGGACATTGCCGCCGCCACCCTGGAGGTGCTGGAATCCGAATACCACGCCTACCCGGTCATCGGCATCGGCAAAACCGCCTCCACCTCCGACGAGGGTGTCATCGGCGGCTTCAAGTACATCGAAGACGCCTACGACGCCAACCTTTCGGATATTGAAGGAAAAATCGTCCTCCTGCAGGGTCGGATGACCCCGGAAGTCACCGAAAAGCTGAAGAAAAAGGGCGCCCTGGGCTACGTTTCCATCGGCGGCAACCTCTATGAGGACGAAAGTATCAAAAACGAACTGCGTCCCGCCAATGCCTTCGGCCCCGATCATCCCATCCCCGGCCTTCGAATTCACATTTCGGAAGCCGAAGCCCTGGTTCGCTCCAAGCCCACTAAGGTGAAGCTGGTTTTGAAGAACGAAACCAAAAAAGTCAAGTCCTACAACGTGATCGCCACCCTGGAAGGCACCGACCTGAAGGACGAGGTGCTGGTGTTCAGCGCCCACTGCGACTCGGTTCCCTACTCCAAGGGCAGCTGGGACAATGCCACCGGTTCGGTTTCCATCATGGAGCTGATGTACTATTTCAAGGAAAAGGGTTCCAGAAGAACCATCAAATTCCTGTGGGCCGGCGCCGAAGAAATCGGCCTGGTGGGTTCCCGGAAGTACTGCGAAGCCCACAAGGACGAGCTGGATAGCTATATCTTCAACATCAATTTCGATATGACCGGCGTGACCATCGGCTACGAAATGTGCTGCTGTTCCACCAGCGAGGATACCCTCCACGCCATCGAATACATGGCGAAAATCAGCGGTTACCCCCTCAAGACCGAGCTTGGCACCTATTCCTCCGACTCTTCGAGCTTTGCCGGTGCGGGTGTTCCTGCCTGCTCCTTTGCCCGTCTGGCTCCCCGGGGCGGCGCTGAAATCCACAACCACAACGACGTGATGGACCGCCTGGACCCCGACTCCTTCATGATCACCATCAACTTCGTTTCCAAGCTGGCCGAAGGCATCGTCAATGCCCCGGTGAACCCCATCCCCCGCAAGCTTGCCGATTCGGTGGTGGAAAAACTGGAAAAGGGCAAGAAGATGATGATGGCCGCTGAGGAAGCCAAGAAGAAGGAAGTCGAAGAAGCCGAAAAGGCCAAGGAAGCGGCCGAAGAACCCAAGGAAGCGGCTTCGGAAGAAGCGAAATAAATGGGATTCCCCGAAATAACCCATGGGAAGGCGCCGTCCTTTCCCGCCCTTTGCCTGGATTTGCAGGATACCCAATGGCCCCTGACCGCCATCACCCACACCCGACAGGTGGCACGGGCCATTCTGGTGGATGAGGAGGGAATGGGCTACTTCGTGCGGGTGGACCGGGACGACGATTTCGGCAAAGCCCGTTTGATCGAAACCGCCGGCGGCGGTGTGGAGCCCGGGGAAACCCCGGAGGAAGCGGTGTGCCGGGAACTTGGGGAAGAGCTTGGGGCCGATGCAGAGGTGATTGCCAAGCTTGGGGTGGTCAGCGACTACTATAACCTCATCGGACGGCATAACGTCAACCATTACTTCCTTTGCCGTGCCCGCTCCTTTGGGGAGCGGCACCTGACCGGGGAGGAAACCCACAAGCTTTGCCTTTCCACCCTCCGTCTGCCCCTGCGGGCGGCGGAGGCGGAGTATCTGGCCTGTGAAGTCTATCCCCTGGGACGGTTGCTTGCCGCAAGGGAGCTTCCCGTTTTGCGCCTTGCCATGGCAATTTTGGAAAAGGAACAGAAAAAAGCATGAAAGAGTACCTGTGTAAAGTCGCCACCCGGGAAGAGCTTTGCAAAAGGTGGGACTACCTGAATGCCATCCATCCGGGAAGTGAGGAATGGATGAAATACCGGGGCTTTGCCCTGCGGAATTTTGATGACGGCAGTACAATCACCTACCTGGGATTCCTGGATGGGGAGATCATTTGCGAAGCCTCGGCTTACGTCAAACCCACAGCCTTTGTGGACGACATTGGTGAGCCGGAGGGACTTCTCACCGATTCCATGGGCTACCTGGCCGCCTTCCGTACCAACCAGGAATACGAGGGGCAGGGATATTTCCGCAGGCTCTACGATTTCGTGGAAAACGACATGAAGGCCCGGGGCTATACCTCCCTCTGCCTTGGGGTGGGCCCCGAAGCGGTGCGGAACATCCAAATCTATTTCCACCTGGGCTACACCGAATACGTCAAAACCGTCATCGAACGCACCTACGACGGTGAAGAAGACGTGATCCTCTTTTATAAGAAGCAATTGTAACACAAAACCGCCTGAAAAGGCGGTTTTTGCGTTGCGTTGCAGGAGGATAGGTGGGAGCTGTGTAGACCCTCTCAGTCGGCTTCGCCGACAGCTCTCCAAAAGGGAGAGCCAAGAGGGGGTGCGAGTGGGAAGAAAACTGCCGCGGAGGCAGAATTGCAAGGGGAGCAGAAGACTCTT
>JAFYNU010000544.1 GCA_017547975.1 Clostridia bacterium | reverse complement strand
TCTGTATAATTTCGGTTAGGCATCCCGCAAGGGCGGTAATGGCAGAGAAGTAAAGCACAAACTCGGATGCATCCACGTCTCCCGCCACTGCTTTGTAGATCAGATAGGCGTATGCCGCACCGTCCCGCACCAATACCACCAGGAAATTGACCGTGGCATTCCACATGCTGCGGCGTTCCCGCACGTTCAAATGCTCCTGACACACCGTCAAAACCTTCTGCACCAGATTATGAAGATAACCTTGCATGGTGTAAAGGCGAATGTCTTTCCCATACTTGTATGTACCCGAAAGTCCAATGAGATATCTCTGGCGTTTTTCTGCGGCGTTCCGTTCGTCATCCTGATGGTAATTGGCCTTACGTTCCCAGGCGTTCATGCCATAGGTCACGGCGCATCCCGCCACAAGAAGGAGCAAAAACAGAGGGTGAAGTGTGGATACCACCGTACCAAAGAGCAGGAAGTTCAGCCCGGTAGCCACCATCATGGCAAAATTCAATGGAAGGTGGGCCCCTGCGGCATGGTTGGTATTGATTGCCGCATAGCCCCGTTCGTCAAGCTCCTGTACCTGTTTGTCGTACTGAAGCATCCAGTCCCGGGTTCTATGGGTAATGTTTTTTCTGTGATATAGCAGGTAAAAAACGTCAAATTCGGCCGTTTCCCGCCGCACGTTAACCCCTTCCCGCAGGATCTCGGTGAGCATAGCGGCGAGCAACAGCCCCACGATCACCAAAGCTACCGTAGAAAAACGATCTGCACGCTCCAATGCCCGGATGATCACGGGCGGCATATACACCGAAAAGGCGGATGCGGCAAGCAGGATGGGAATGATGCTGACACCATACCACACCAACCGGCGTTCATTTTGCCAGAGATAGCGGTACATATAGCCAACGCAGGAGAAAAAGCCGTATTTGGGCTTGCGCTTTGGCTCTTTTTTGGGTTTTGCCATATTGGGATTCCTCCTCGTTCTTTGAACTGGCACCAGTATAACAGGTGTGCTTCCCATCCGGTGGATTCGGTGAACCAAATGCTGTTTTTGGTGAACGAAATGCAAATGAGACAGAAAGCCTGTCTCATCGCTTTATTCCTCTGTAAGCGGAATCAGAATCTCCGCAGTAAAGCCTCCGTCCTCGCTGTCGGCCGAGAAGATGCCTCCGTATTTCCCCACCAAGCTCTCCACTCTGGCCAGGCCGAAACCGTGATCGCTTCCTTTGGAGGAGGAAAATAGGCTTCCCCGACGCTCCTGCTTTTTCCCGGCGGCATTGGTAAAGGCCATATAGAGCTGGGTGTTTTTCTTGCCGATATAAACCCGGATGAATCGATTCTCTTCCGGAAGCTTCTTATTTTCCTCAATGGCATTATCCAACAGGTTCCCGATGAGCACACAAAGGTCAACGTCGCTCACCCTCACCCCGTCCGGAAGCTTTGCTTTGGCGTTTACCGGTATCTTGCTTTGGGATGCAATGTTGATTTTCCCATTCAGGATGGCATCCACCATAACCCGTCCGGTTTTGATGACGGTATCCACCTGGGTCAGGTCGTCATTCAGGTCCCGAAGATAGTTTTTGACCTCTTCATACTTTCCCAGGGCCATACTGGCCTGTAGGGTTTGGATGTGGTTATGATAATCGTGCCGCCAGGTACGCATTTTGGTATACATGCTTTCCACTTCGTCGCAGTATTTACGAAGCAGGTCGCTTTGATAGGCTTCGATTCGTTTGTCGATCCATTTTTGAAACAGCATCCTACTTCCTCCTTAAAACAGGCGTATGATCTCTTTTCCGATGGTTTGTGCCATTCCCCGGCTTATGGGTACCTGATCCCCGTTCTTGAGTACAACGTGGTCGGGATTGATACGAAGTACCTCCCGCAAATTCACCACGAATGAGCGCTGGCATTTGAAAAAATATTCATCCAATTGTCCTTCCACGTCCCCCAGGGATGCCTTCATGCGGTACTCCCCGTTTTGGGTATGGATGAGAACGTATTGCTTTTGGGCTTCGATGTAGTTGATTCTTCGGAGCGGCACCAGTTCGGTATTCCTGTCGAAGGTCACGAGAAGCTGCTTTTCGTTCTTTTGCAGTGCGGCGTATCCCTTATCCAACACGCCTTCCAGCTTTTCCGGGGACACCGGTTTCATCAGATAATGAAGGGCAGATACGTCGTATCCTTCGGCAACGAAATCGGGGAAACCTGTAATAAAAACCATCTGTACAACTTCGTTATCCCGACGGACGGTTTTGGCAAGCTCCACTCCATTCATTTCGGCCATTTCAATGTCAAGAAGAAGAAAGTCCCACCCCTTGTCATCCTCATATTCAAACAAGAATGCCTCGGCTGACGGAAAGGTAACAAGCTTTACATCATTTTCCCGACCTTCCGCCCAGCTTTTCACCAGGGCTGATACGTATTCCCGGTCAATTTCATTATCATCCACCACAGCGATTTTCAAACTCATACACCTTTCCTCCTTTTCCTTCTTATT
>JAFYNU010000543.1 GCA_017547975.1 Clostridia bacterium | reverse complement strand
GGCGGGGATACGGCAGCAACGGCTGATGCCGCTGGTATGGGCATGGGGATCGATCAACATATTGAATACTCCTTTTTCTCGTTACATGAATTCCACGTCGGACCGCAGGGCCACCCGGGGAAGAATTTCCGAAAGCTCCCCGTCGGTGTCCCACACCATTTCGGCGTACAGGGCGGCGGGGAAGGGGATTTTGGCCTCGAAAAGCCCGTCTTCGATCAGGCTGGTGATCATCAGGTTGCCATCCTTGGCGTCCCGCAGAGCACGGAACATCTCCAGGGCCTTGTCCCCGTTGGTGATCCAGTAGGCCTGCAGGTAGCGCCAGATCTTGCGTTTCCGCTCCACCCGGTTTTCTATCATCCAGTCGGAGCTGTGGCCCAGGGCAATGGGCCCTTCGATGTGGTGGAAGGCCTGCCAATCCAGCTTGGTAAGGCCCTTGCTGACCACCCCGAAGAAGTCGCTGTCCCCACGAAGGCGGGCGATCTCCTTCACAAATTCGCAGGTTTCGGCGTGATTTTCGATGCGCTTGGGCACGTAGTCGAAGGGGAAGGAGCCGCAGTTTTCCCAAACGATGCGAATCCGGGGATCCACCTGGGCCAGGTAGGGGAGGCGGTTACGAACCGATTCGGCGTGGAGACCGAATTGCAGTTCGATGTCTGGGTATTTCTCGTAGAAGAGGGCGGCGGTGGCATTCACAAAACGGGTTACCAGATCGGCGATCAGGTAGTTGCCGATGGTTTCGGTGTTCACCTCGGTGAAGGATTGGAAATAGATGCCGTCGCCCCCCAGGGGCAGATACTCCCGCTCATAAAGCTCTAAAATTTCGGCGGAATGGTCAAATACGGTTTCGGGATCCACCTCGGCGCATTTGGTGTCCCAAAGCCAGGCGAAGCCCCAGAAAATCTTGATGCCCGCCCCGTGGGCGTATTCCACCATTTCCCGGGCGTTCACCGGGGCGTGGTCGTTCCACAGAATCAGGGTATTGAATTTCATCCGCACCATGTTGTCGATGAAACGGCGATAGTCGTAGATTACGTGGCCCCAGGTCCAGATGCCCCTCTCCTTCACCGCCGGGGCTGAGCGGAGCTCCCGGTCAGGCAGGGGGGATTCGAAGGGATTCACTCGGTAGGTGTCGTTGTCGGGGTATTCGGATGCGGCGATCACCCGAGTGACGTAGTCCACCACCCCGTAAAGCAGTCCCGCCTGGTCGTAGCCCCAGATGCGGCTGATGCCATCCTTGACCTGGATGGCGTATTCTTCGGGTTTGGTAAGGTGGGCCTCCGCCGTCCCGTGAGCCAGATGAATCTCGTGGCAGTCCCCGGGGTAGGTCTGCCCCTCCGGAAATACCAGGGGGTAGTCCAGGGTGTAATCCAAAAGGTAGCTGGAAAGCAGGTTGACAGCCCGTTTCTCCATGGGCGTGTCGTAGGATTGGTAGTAGATGACGATGGGTTTCATGGCGTGGCCCCCTTCGGTTGATTTCCTTTATCATACCACAAGCCTGGAAAAATAACAATGGAATCTGACGAAAAAAGACGGCCGAAACGGCCGCCCAACATATCCAGTATAGCAGAATGAGAAGAGGATTGTCAACACTTTTCTGCGTCGGAAACCACATTTCTCCGGTTTGAACAGTTGATATGCTGTATTTTTGTGAAGGTTGCGATATTGCATTTTTTTGGAAATATGCTATACTATAATCACAGAACAGAGAAAAGAAAAAACGATCTTTCCTCATTTGTCTCCTTCATGATAGGAACCACCCCAGACAGCCGAAAGATGAAATCTTCGGTTGTCACCGAATCCGCAGAAAGCGAGGTTAACCAATGATCGAACCCAAAAATTCTGGGAAGTAACCCCTGACCGGGTATGAGGTCAGGGGTTATTTCATTTTTGGGGGGGAATGCTTGACGGGGACGGCAAAACATGATACCCTATAGGAAATCAATCACGGAGGAAAACCAAATGCCCGCATTCATCAACGACTACACCACCGCCGCCCATCCGGCGGTTTTGGAAGCCATTGCAAAGATCAACAGAGAATCCAAAATTCCCTACGGCGGGGATCATCATTGCGCCCTGGCCACCGAAAAAATCCGGGAAGCCACCGGCTGTCCCGAAGCAGAGGTGTTTTACCTGGTGGGGGGTACCCAAACCAACCAGATTGCCATCGACACCCTGCTGGACCCCTTTGAGGGGGTGGTTTCGGCGGTGTCGGGCCACATCAGCTCCCACGAAGCCGGGGCCATCGAATTTTCGGGCCACAAGGTGATCACCCTGCCGGAGCACGATGGCAAGATCTGTCCCGGGGAGCTTCAGACCCTGTTGGACGCCTACTTTGCCGACGAAAATCTGGATCACGTGGTGGAGCCGGGGATGGTGTATCTTTCCCATCCCACCGAGTTCGGTACCCTATATTCCAAAGCCGAGCTTTCTGCCATTGCCGAAATCTGCCGCCGGTATGAAATGCCCCTTTACATGGACGGGGCCCGGCTGGGGTATGCCCTGGCCTGCCCCGAAAGCGACCTGACCCTCCCCGATATTGCTGAGCTTTGCGATGCCTTCTACATCGGCGGCACCAAGGTGGGGGCCCTGTTTGGGGAAGCGCTGGTCTTCACCAAGGGGAATATGCCCAAAAAGATGCTTTCCCGGGTGAAGCAACACGGGGCCCTGCTTGCCAAGGGCTGGCTCCTGGGGGTGCAGTTTGAAACCCTGTTCACCGACGGCCTTTACAAAAAGGTGGGCGAAAACGCCATTTCCCGGGCCGCCGAGCTGCGGGCGGTACTGGGGAAGCACAATCTGCCCCAGGCCATGAATTCCCCCACCAACCAGATCTTCGTCACCCTGCCCGACACCATGGTGAAGGCCCTGGCCGAACGGGTGGATTTCTCCTTCTGGGAAAAGGTGGATGAGGAAAACACCACCATCCGCTTCGTTACCGATTGGTCCACCACTTCCGAAATGGTTCGGGAGCTGGACGAAGCTTTGGGCGAGATCGGTCTTTGACGCATAACGATTGTCAATGGCAAAATAACGTGATATCATCAATTCATCAAAATAAAGGTAGGTACTTCCCTATGAAAAAAATGCTCTTACCCCTGATCGCAGCGCTTCTGGTTCTGGCACTGGCTTCCTGCACCCTGGGGGGTGTGGTCGGCAGCTGGAAGAGCGAAACCGAAATCCTGGGCTTCTCTGCCGAAACGGTCTACACCTTTGAAAAGGATGGCACCGGCCGTTACAGCACCCTTTTGGGGGTGGACGTGGACTTCACCTACACCCTGGAGGATGGAATCCTCACCATCACCACCCATGCTTTGGGTCTTTCCAACTCCACCGAATATGAGTGCTCCCGGGACGGTGATACCCTGACGTTGACCAAGGACGGTACCTCGGTTACACTGACAAAGGTAGAATAATATGACGTATATTGAATTTTTTGACCAGGATCCCCTGTTGAACGTGGCGGCCTGTTTGGCGAAGACCCCTGCCAGGGTGGTTTTTATCGGCAGTGACCGGAAGAAAATGGAAGCCCATGCCCTGCGGTATGGCAAGCTGCTTGCCGACCGGGGTCAGGAAATCGAATTTGTCACCAAGAGCGTCAACCAAAACGATCTTTCCGCCCTGGTGGATGCTTTGACCGACATCATTGCCACCGATGAATGCGTGGTGGACCTGACCGGGGGCAGTGAACTGGCCATTCTCGCCATGGGGATGCTGATGGAACGGAATCCGAATGCCAAGGTGCACCTGCGCCGCTTCCTGCCGGGAAGGAGCATCATCCAGGAAATCACCACCACCGGCGAAAAGAACACCGTGGGAAAGGTTTCTCTTTCAATCCCTGAAGCCATTGCCCTGCGGGGGGGGCGCATTGTGTATGCGGAGGAAAAGGATGATGCCACCTATACCTGGGAGGTCACTCCGGAATTTGAAGCCCAGGTGGCGGATCTTTGGGATTACTGCCGCCGGAATCCTTCCAACTGGAACCGCCGGGTGGGGGAATTGAAGCGCTACGAAGCCGCCGGTCTTCCGGTAAGTCCCACCGTTACCCCCGTTTTCTGGGAGGACGCAAAGGATCTGGAATTTCCCAGGGGTGCCTTCTGGGACTTCCTTTCGGGCGCAGGACTTCTGCGGGTGGAGGAGACCGAAAAGGGCTTTACCCTGCACTATGCCTCCCCCCAGGTGAAGAAAGCACTGCTCCAGGAGGGGCAGGTGTTGGAGCTTGTGGTCTACCTGGCCCTTTTGAAGGCCGGGGTGGAGGAGGAGCTCCCGGTGGACGTGATGACCGGGGTCAGCCTCCTTTGGGATGACGGCAACGATCCGGAGGAAACCGAAAACGAAGTGGACGTGATTGCCCTGCGGGGAACGGTGCCCGTCTTCATTTCCTGCAAAAACGGCCGGGTGGAGCCCGAAGAGCTTTATAAGCTTTCCACCGTAACCGAACGCTTTGGGGGTGAGCTGGGGCGAGCCGTGCTGATTGCCAACCAATTGCCGGAGGAGGGGCGCTTTGCCCAAAGCTTCCGCGCCCGTGCGGAGGATATGAATATCCGCATTCTTGATGATTTGGAAGAGTATGCCGCATCCGAACTGCCCCACCGGCTGGCCAGCCTGTGGCGAAGCTAAGCGAAAGGACGAAAATCGATGAAAAAAATCTGTATTTCTGCCGGATGGACCTTCCGGGACGGCGTCCACGAGAAGAAGGTTGTGGACCTGCCCCACGATTTCCTCATTGAAAATCCCCGCAACCCCGAAAGTGTGGGTTGGGCCCGTAACGGCTTCTACGATGGAGCCAACGGAGACTATACCAAATACCTGACCCTGGACGGGGAACACGTCATCCTGGACGTGGACGGAGCCTATATGTGCGCCCGGGTGTACCTGAATGAAAACCTGCTTTATACCCATCCCTACGGCTACACCCCCTTCCTGGTGGACCTGACCGAGGGGATGCGCCGGGGAAGATCCAATAAACTTCACATCACCACCCAAAACCTTCAGCCCAGCACCCGCTGGTATTCCGGTGCGGGGCTTTACCGGGACGTGTTCCTGTGGGTGGGGGGCGAGCTCCGCATGGAACCCCGTTCCCTGGCCATCACCACTCCTGTGGCTACCGAAGAGGTGGGGGAGGTGAAGGCCAAGCTGACCCTCACCGCCGACCGGTCCGCCGCCGTCACCCTGAAGACCCGTATTACCGGCCCCAAGGGAGAGGTGCTTGCCGAATCGTCCTGTGACCTGGCACTCACCGCCGGCAATACCACCCTGAATCTTGCCTACTCCATTGAAAATCCCCCCCTGGGGGATACCGAAAATCCCAATCTTTGCTTCTTGGATGCCGCCATTTTCGAAAATGGCGAACTCCGGGATACCCACCGGGAGCGTTTTGGTATCCGCACCATCTACGCCGATAGCAAGGTGGGCTTCCTTCTCAACGGCAAGCCCATGAAATGGCGGGGAGGATGTATCCACCACGACAATGCCGGCCTGGGCGCCGCCGCCTTCCCTGCCGCCGAGCGGAGAAAGATCGAGAAACTCAAGGCCGCCGGCCTCAACGCCATCCGCACCGCCCACAATCCTCCCTCCCTTGCCATGCTGGACGTGTGCGACGAGCTGGGCATGCTGGTGAACGACGAAGCCTTTGACATGTGGAATATGCCCAACACCCGCTACGACTACTCCCTGTGGTTTGCCGATTGGTGGCAGCGGGATCTGAAGGATATGATTGAAAGAGACCGGAACCACCCTTCGGTGATCTCCTACTCCATCGGCAACGAAATTACCGAGCGGGACGGCCGCAGTGACGGCTACCGCTGGTCCAAAAAGCTTGCCGACGAGGTCCGCCGTCTGGACGACACCCGCTTTGTCACAAGCGGCATCTGCGGTATGTGGTACAAGCCCGACGAGGATGCCCCGGAGGACTACAAGGCCGAATTCTATGCCCCCTACACCGAACCGGGATCGGGGGACGTAGGTTCCAGCTGGGACGAACGTACCGAAAAATTCATGGAACCCCTGGACATTGTGGGCTACAACTACCTCTATCCCCGTTACCAGGCCGACCATGAACGCTATCCCGATCGGGTCATGTGGGGCAGCGAAACCCACGCCCTGAAATTCTACGATTCCTGGAAGATCATTATGGAAAGCCCCTACGTGCTGGGGGACTTCAACTGGACCGCCTACGATAACCTGGGGGAAGCCGGAGCAGGCAAATACCTCTGGGCCCGGGACGGTTACCTGCCGGGTATCGTCCTGCAGGAATACCCCTGGCGCAGCTGTTACCAGGGGGACCTGGACCTTTGCGGCGACCGCCGTCCCCAAAGCTACTTCCGGGACGCCATCTGGCGCGGCGGCGCGGAACCCCGCATCTTCACCACCCACCCCGAACATTATGGGGAGGGCTTCTCCGGCACCGGCTGGCATTGGTACGACGTGTGGGAAAGCTGGACCTTCGACGCCAAATATATCGGCAAGCCGGTCCGGTGCGAGGTTTACACCGACGCCGAGGAGATTGTTTTCCTCCTGAACGGGAAGCGGGTGGGGGCCGCAAAGCCCGAAAAGGCCATTGCCGCCCTGGATATTCCCTACGAACCCGGGGAGGTTACCGCCATTGCCTACAAGAATGGGGAAATGGTGGGCCGCCACAGCCTGAAAACCACCGGCGCACCCTACAAGGTGGAGCTGAAACCCGAAAAGGCCACCCTGGTGGGGGACAACCGGGATCTGGTATTCGTGGGTGTCACCGTGGTGGATATGGAAGGAAACCGGGTTGCCCGGGCGGAACCTGAGCTCACCGCCATCGTGGACGGGGGAGAGCTTGTGGCCTTCTTTGGCGCCAACCCCGCCAACGAGGACGATTACACCACCGGGCGGGCCCATGCCTTTGACGGCCGGGCACTGGCGGTGATTCGGGCGAAAAACCCCGGAAGCGTCACCCTTACCGTGGGTACCCCCGGACTGGGCGCCGGCTACGTCACGGTGACGGCGGAATAAGGAAATGTATTGACAGTTGCAGGAGAACTGCCCTATGGGAAGTTCTCCTGTTTTCTGCTTATCCAAACAAAAATATCGCCATCGGCTATTTTACCCCTTGACAAGTCAGGCAGATTGTAGTATATTGTTACAAATTGCCGAATGGGGCAATGGTTTGCACCACAACGAAAAACGAGGAAGAAACCGTGATACAGGAATTCAGAGAAAAATATATGGAGAAAATGGCGGCGAGTCTGCCGGTGCTTCGCAAGACCCTGAAGCTTTCGCAAGGAGCTTTGGGGGAAGCCATCGGAGCCAGCCGGGATACTGTGGCCCAGATCGAGGGCAAAAAGCGGAAGATGACCTGGAATACCTTCCTGGCCCTGCTGTTGCTTTTTGATAAGAACCCGGAAAGCGCCACCCTGCTTCGGGCGTTGGACATCTATTCGGAGGAGCTGGAAGAACAGTTTCGCCTTACCCCGGGGGAGACCCTGACGGAAAAGAAAGGAGAGAAGGCATAAATGAAAAAGCGCATCCTCTCGTTTATCCTGGCGCTGGCCCTGGTTTTGGGGCTGGTGGCCGCCCTG
>JAFYNU010000542.1 GCA_017547975.1 Clostridia bacterium | reverse complement strand
TCGGTGCTGAAGGAGGCCGACCTCATCCGGGACACCCGGGAGGGAAAATTCATCTACTACGATCTGAATGCATCGGTTTTGGAAGAAATCATGCTGTGGATCAGCGACCTGAAAGGAGACGACCATGATCAAACAAAATAAAAAGCTTCTGCTGCTTACCAGTTTTGTGATCCTTCTTCCCATCCTGATGGGACTTCTTTTGTGGAACCGCCTGCCGGAACAGGTTCCCTTCCATTGGGATGTGAACGGCCAGGTGGACAATTGGGCAGGAAAGGGAGTTGCTGTTTTTGCCATGCCGGCTTTTCTTTTGGGAATGCAGTGGCTCTGTGCCCTGGCATGCTCGACCGATCCCCGGCATAAGCGCTATACCCCCAAAATGATCCGGCTGGTTCTTTGGATCTGCCCCCTGATCGGCTTGGTGGTGTCTGCTTTGGTCTACGCCGCCGCCCTGGGCTATGGCATTCGGGTGGAGGTTGTGATGCCCCTTCTGGTGGGGGTGATGTTTGTGATCGTGGGCAATCTGCTTCCCAAGTGTCCTCAAACCTATACCATGGGCATCAAGCTGCCCTGGACCCTGGAAAGCGAGGAAAACTGGAACAAAACCCACCGCTTTGCCGGAAAGGTCTGGGTTGTTGGCGGGGTCCTCACCATGGCCACGGCATTTTTGGGGAGTTTCTGGATTTTGATCGGTGTGCTGGTGGGGATGGTTGGCTTGCCCACCATCTATTCCTATCTTTATTACCGAAACCATGAAAAAGATCGGATGTAATATCCGGGGGAAGGAGTATATGGATGGAATCTACTACCTGCAAGAAGGATAGCAAGCGCATTCTGATTTTTCTTGCCGTCACCTTTCTATTGACCTGGGGTTATTGCCTCATGGTGCTGTATCCCATGATCGGGGAGGATTCTCTGGCGGGGGTTCCGTCTCTGAAGGCCCAGCTGATGACGGCGGCGGTTATGTTTTTCCCGACCCTTGGCGTTTTGGTGACCCGACTGGTCACCCGGGAGGGGCTGGGGAATGCCTGGCTGAAGCTCAACCTCAAGGGAAACCTCAGGTACTACCTTTTGGCCTGGTTTGGGCCAAGTCTGCTTACCATCCTCGGAACAGCCCTCTATTTTCTGATTTTCACGGGAGAGTTTGACCCGGGGTGCGGCTACCTGAAGGGTATACTGGAGGCATCGGGAGCAGATATGGACAGTATGCCTCTTCCCCTGGGACTTTTGATGCTGGTACAGGGGATACAGTCGATTGTTTTGGCGCCTATTCTGAACTTCGCTGTCTGCTTTGGGGAGGAATGGGGCTGGCGGGGCTACCTGCTGCCCAAACTCTCGGAAAAGCTTCCTGCGTTGCCAACCCTGCTGATTTCCGGGGTGATCTGGGGGCTGTGGCATGCGCCCCTGACCGCCATTGGTCACAACTATGGCACCGGCTACCCCGGTTTTCCCTATACCGGGATTTTGATGATGTGCCTCTTCTGCATAACCCTGGGGGTGCTCTTTTCCTACGTTACCCTGAAAACCGGAAGCTGTATCCCTGCCATACTGGCTCACGGAGCGGTGAACGGCTTTGCGGCCATGGGTCTCTACTTTACCGCCGACGGGGGAAATCCCTTTGTGGGTCCCGCTCCCATGGGGATCATCGGCATGCTTCCCTTTGTGATTGCGGCACTCTGGACGGGACTCCGACTTTGCAAAACCAAATAGAAACGGGAAAGGCAGGTGCATACCTGCCTTTTTCGATCGTTGAAATGCGGCCGCGTCTGTGGTATAATGGAGCGCAGGAAATCCACCGGCGATGCCGGAGAAACGATAGGTGACTTATGTATTTTGAAGATATTCGGCTGGGGATGGTCTTGGAGATCGCCCCGGCACAGATTGAAAAGGGAAAAATGGTGAGCTTTGCAAAGGAGTATGACAACATCCCCCTGCACACCGATGAGGAATATGCCAAAACCACTCACTTCGGCGGGCTGATTGCCCCGGGGGTCATGTCCTTTATGTCGGTTTGGGCCAAATTTTTGGAAACCGATTTCTTTGGGGGCGAGCTTTTATCGGGGAAATCCACAAAAATCGAGTGGCACAAGCCAGTTTACGCCGGTGACGTGCTCACCGGACGGGGGGAGATTACCGCCCTTGCCAAACGGAGCAGCCGCAACGGCCTGGTGGAGATCACCATCCACGCCAGAAACCAAAAGGGAGAACTGGTGCTTACCGACGTAACCGAAGCCATTGTAAAATGCCGGCCGGAGGAAAAATAAATCGGGATTGGAGAAAACGGGCGTGAATCAAACGGTAAAAACCAATCGCCTGAACGCCATTGAGCTGGTGCGCTTTGTGGGGGCATTGGGGATCCTGATGATCCATTTTGGTAAGTTCTATTTTGAAAATAACGGGTATTTTTCCAAGGGATACCTGTTTGTGGAATATTTCTTTATACTGACCGGCTTTTATATGATGCGGGGTCTGGACCGGGAGGGGGAGCCCCTTTCCACCCCGGCCTTTCTGCTTGGGAAAATCAAGGGCTTTTACGCCCCCCTGTGCGTGGCCCTTTGCGGGCATTTGCTCTACGATTGTATTTACCAACGGTGCCAGACGGTGGGAGCGGTGTTGGACAAGCTTTTCCACTTCAAGTGGGAATTTCTCCTGCTCAGCACGGCGGGCTTTATCGATGAGCCCCAGATCAACCAGGGCCACCTGATGGGCCAGACCTGGTACCTGTCGGCTATGGTTATCGCATTGGTGTTTGCCTACCCCCTGGCACGGTTCTATCGGCGGGCCTATCTGAATCTGATTTCCCCCCTGTTTATCCTGTGTGTTTACAGCTTTATGGTGCAGACCTTTGGGGGATTGGATTACGGCAACGTCTACGTGGGGGTGGTGATTCTGGCGGTGCTTCGGGGCTTTACGGGGATCGGCGTGGGGGCTTTGACCTATTCGGCCTGGAAAGCGCTCTCGGAGCGGGGCTTCACTTCCCAAAGGGAACGAAGGGCGGCTGTTTGGGTGGAGATCGCCGCCTGGGCTATGCTCGTGCTGGCCCTTATATTTGGCAGACGGTACTTTGCCGAACCGGGGGTCATCATGATTCCGGTGTTTACCTGCCTGGTGGTTCTGGCCAACCTGAACCAAACCCCAATTTCCCGCTGGCTGAACGGGCTGAAACCGGGACTTTTCGGATTCCTTGGGAAGTTCAGTCTGTACCTCTATCTGGTACATTGGACCCCTTTGATGATCGTGAAAAACTTCTTCCAGGGCATCCCGCAGGAGCTGGAGGAGAGCGCCTATCTGGACGGCTGCAACGACCTGACCACGCTTCTGCGCATCGTGCTGCCGCTGTCGCTCCCGGTG
>JAFYNU010000045.1 GCA_017547975.1 Clostridia bacterium | reverse complement strand
TTATACGGCTCGTCCCCTTTCCCCCCTGGTACTCCTGTCTTTCCTGTGCGCTCTGACCAGCTTTGGTTTCCGGGTCTGGACGGCGGGCTTCCGTACCGCCGCCTTCAATGCCAAGGAGGTTCTCTTCTCCTTCTCGGCGCCCCTGTTTGCCGCTTGCATCTTCACCCTTTGTATGTTCCGGGTATGGCGTAAACAGGTGGTAACCCAGCGCACCATCTTCCCCTATACCCTCTTTGTCCTGCACGTCATCATCCAGCTTGCCTACCTTCCCACCCTGTGGGTAAGTCTTTTGGGCATCGGCATTACGCTTGCCTGCTGGCTCCTTTATTTTAAGACCCTTCGGGGTCGCATCCCCTTTCAGGCGGGGTTGGCGATCATCCACGGCATTCTTTTTGTCCTGCAGCTGGTTCAGGTGTTCCTTCACCGGGAGTCCATGGCCGAACTGGTGGAAGCCATTTCGGTTTGCAGCTTCTATGGTGCGGTGTTTTTCCACCTTCTGGCCCTGAAAAAGGAGGAGCTTCCCACCCGTTTCCGCCGCCGGGGCGATCGCCCGGACGGCCGTCTGATCCGCACCCGTCCCCCCATGGACAACGTGGGTCCTTACATCATGGTGTCCAAAACCGCTTCCGCCAATCAGTTCCGGGATGAATTCGAAATCGCCAAGGCCGAAAAATACATCCTGCAAAAGCGCAAGGAAGGGCTGAAGGGCTTCGGTCTCATGCACGTTTTGGTGGCTGCCTACGTGCGTACCGTGGCAGAAAAGCCCGCCATCAACCGTTTCATCGCCGGCCAAAAGGTTTACGCCCGGGATGACGTGATCGAGGTCAACCTGGTCATCAAAAAGCAGATGAAGGAAAATGCCCCCGAAACGGTGGTCAAATTCAACCTGAATCCCCGCATGACCCCCACCGACGTGTACTACGTTATCCAGAAAGAGGTTTTGGACAACAAGACCGACTCCCTGGATTCCGGCATGGATAACCTGGCGGCATTGCTCAACTACATACCCGGTCTCTTCCTAAAATTTACCGTTTGGTTCCTGAAGCTTCTGGATTACTTCGGCCTTCTCCCGGGTGCCATCACCAAGGTGAGCCCCTTCCACGGGTCCATGTTCATGACCAGCATGGGTTCCCTGGGCATTCCCCCGGTTCAGCACCACCTTTACGATTTCGGCAACCTTCCCATCTTCATCGCCTTCGGACCCAAGCGAAAGAAGTACATTCTCCAAAGCGACGGCAGTGTGAAGGAAAAAAGGTACTGCGAATTCACCGCCACCCTGGACGACCGCATTTGCGACGGCTACTATTACGCCGCCGCCTTCAAAACCCTTTCACGCTACGTTTCCAATCCCTTCCTCCTGGATACCCCGCCGGAAGAGGTTAAATACGACATCGAATAAGGCAAAAAAGTCCGTTCCCGCAATTGACAGGGGACGGACTTTTGATTATACTTATCTCATTAATAAAGGAGGGACCGATCATGCCCAAAAAGAGGAAGGATTGTTTTTTAGGGATCCATTTTGATTTTCACGCCATGCCCGGCGAGGTTGTGGCCCATCATTTTGACCCCGACGTATTTTGTGAAATGCTGGATCGGGTCAAGCCCGATTTCATGCAGTTTGATACCAAAGGCCACGCGGGCCTTTCCTCCTACCCCACCGCCGCCGGCACCCAAGCCACCGAAATCCGCCAGGATATGCTCCGTTTCCTTCGGGAAGAGACCGAAAAACGAGATATCGCCCTGTACGGTCACCATTCTGGACTTTACGACCAGCAGGTCATTCAGGACCACCCCGATTGGGCGGTGATCAACGCCGATGGTACCCGGAGCGACAGCTTCCTCTCCCCCTTCTCCCCCTACGTGGATGAGATTTTGATTCCCCAGCTCAAGGAGCTTGCCCTGGATTACAAGCTCAACGGTGCCTGGGTGGACGGGGACGCCTGGGGCACCTACGTGGATTACAGCCTGTGGGCTCAGTCGGCCTATGGCAAAACCGCCCCCCGCCCCGGGGAAGCAGACTACGAAGCCTACCGTGAATTCTGCCGCCAGGGCTTTTTCCAATACGTGTCCCGCTACCTGGAGGCTTTGAAGACGGTGGCTCCCGATTTTGAAATTACCAGCAACTGGATTTTCTCCCCCCACATGCCCCATCCGGTTTGTGTGCCGGTGGATTACCTTTCCGGGGACTACGACTGCAGCAATGCCGTGGTGTCCGGTCGGCGCAACGGCCGCTTCTTTGCCGCCAGGGGCCTGACCTGGGATCTGATGAGTTGGGGGCAAAACGCCATCCCCCTTTCCTGGTCCACCCACAACCGCACCACCAAGGGTACCGCCCAGTATATGCAGGAGGCGGCTTCCATCGTGGCACTTGGCGGCGGGTACCAGTTTTTCAACATTGCCTATTGTGCTGGGGGATACATCCAACGCTGGGCGCTTCCCATTTGGGAGGAAACGGCAAAATTCTGCCGGGAGCGGCAGATCTGCCACGGAGCAAAACCCTGGAGCAACATCGCGGTCATGGTACCCAACATTCCCACCCGGGAAAGCGATGCCTGTCTCTTCCGTACCGATAGCCCCGGCATGCTTGCCTATTACGCCTGGATGGATGCCCTTTGTGAATGTGGCTTCTCCCCTGACGTTTTCTTCGAGTCGGAGCTTGACAAAGCCAACCTTTCGGAATACGATCTTTTGATCCTGCCCACCCCTGCCAAAATCCCCGAAAGCTACACCGGAAGCATCATCCTGGACGGCGGCGGAGAAACCCGACTGGCCTGGCTCTCCGACGGGGAACGCCTGGCCGCCATGGAAGTGGGCATGAGCCCCAAAGCAGGAGAGCCCTTCGGCGAAATCTATTCCGAAAACTACTTTGAACACGACAGTATCCCCACCCCCTCGGCCTACAAAGATGGGAATACCTTCCGTCTCGCCTTCGACTTTGCCGCCGCATACCGGAGCAACGTGTCCACCGTGATCAAAAACTGGCTGAAAAACCTCATTGACGCCACCGATATCCTTCTGCCGGTGCAGGTTTCCGGCTCCTCCTTTGTGGAGGTGGTCACCACCCGCAAAGGGAATGACCTGCTGGTAAGCCTGATCAACATGAATGGGGACCACCGCCGTCCGGAGGTCCGAAGCTTTGACGAGATTCCACCCCTTTACAACCTGACCCTGCGGGTTGGGGAAGAGGTCCGACCCATTCCCCGTTTGGATATCCACACACTGGAGGTCTTCAAGGACTATTTCCTGTAAACTGCAAAAAGCGTTTGTGCCGCGGCACAAACGCTTTTTGCAGTTTACAGGAAATAGTCCTTGAAGACCTCC
>JAFYNU010000541.1 GCA_017547975.1 Clostridia bacterium | reverse complement strand
GAAGCTTTCCTCCACAAATTTTTCGCTTTGCATGGCGTAGAATTCCGATTTCGTGATCAAGGTTGTGATCAGGCTGTTTTCGGTTTTGAACAGCCCCCTTTCGCAAAGCTTTTTCAGTACGGTATAGGTGGTGGTGCGGGCCCAATCCAGTTCGGATTTGCAAAGCTTCACCAGTTCCAGGGTGGTAATGGGGGCGTTTTGCCAAACCAGATCGGCAAAGCGGGCCTCCACCGCCCCAAGACGAATTTCAGACATATCGGATTACCTCCTGTCTATCGTTTATAGACCGCATCCGTAGTCTATCACATATAGACTGATATGTCAACACTCATTTACAAAAAAATACCCCTGCGGGGAAAAACCGCAGGGGTATTTGCATGAAGTTATCTTGGAATGGCGTTGGAAATCAGATTATAATCGTTGGTCAGGACGGTATCCATGCCCATTTTCACGAAATTGGCGGCTTCCTCCGGCTCTTCCGACCAGAAGATATTGCAGATAATGCCGTGCTCCTTGGCCTTGGCAATCATTTCCGCATTGTAGTAGGGCTTGAAGAACTGCACCTTTTCGGCCCCCAGCGCAATGGCACGGTCTACAATGGCCCAGTTCCGGTTGAAGTCATGTCCCACACAAACGGCGATTTCGGGGGCATATTCCTTGAAGAGCTTGATGTCCTCATCCACCTCGATCATGAAGTAGACGTGCTTTTGTGCGTCGTACTTCCGCACCAGATCCACGATGGTTTTCATGTGCCCCGGATCGTAGTTGGGTCCGGTGGGCTTTACGTGGACGTTCATAATCACCTGGCGGGCAAATTTTTGCAGGATATCCTCAAACCGTACCACCTTCAAGCCGGCAAAGCGTTCGGAATATTTTACGCCAAAGTCATATTCCAAAAGCTCCGCCAGGGTCTTCTCGTAAATTTTGCCGCTTCCGGTGCTGACCCGGTCCAGGGTGGCATCGTGGCAGGACACGATTTCCCCATCCAGGGTGGGCCACAGGTCGAATTCAATCTCCTCCGCCCCCATGGCAATGGCCGCCCCAAAGGCAGGCATGCTGTTTTCCGGGGCAATGGTGTTGAATCCCCGATGGGAGCATACTCTGGGATAGGGCAATTCCTTGTCCCCGCGAATCATGGCAGGACCCGCCGGGCGGTACTGCCAGGGCATACGTCCATACTCGATGTATTCGTGGTGGGGGGCATCGGGATTGCCGAAGCCCGCGGGCTTCAGGTACTTCTTTGCCGGGTCAAATTCCACCACCTCGGCGCCAAACCGACCCTTCAGGTTACAAAGCACCTTCCCCTCCGGGGAGACCGCCATGCTGGCCCCGCATACGGTGGAGGCTTCATCGAAGCTCACCGACGAACGGAGCACGTAGGCGTTGGTGTTGTAAGCTAAGAACCGGCACATGGTTTCGATGGCATCGTGGCTGTCACTGCGCTGAAGGGAACAGCCGATGATGACATCCACCTTTTCCCGGGCAATGCGAGCAAAGGCTTCGTAAAAATAGAAATCGTAGCAGGTCAAAAAGCCGTAGCGGATGCCGTCCAGCTCCAGCACATAGGGTTCCGAAGGCCGCATGGTGTAATCCGAATCCAGCCCCAAAACGTCCTTTTCCAGGGGCGGCAGATGCTTTTTGAAGTATTTTCCCACCACCTCCCCGGTCTTATCCAGGCAGTAGGTGGTGTTTCGCCAACCGGTTTCCTCCAGGGAGAGGGCGTTGACAAACACGTGGGCAGAGCAGCGCTTTGCCGCCGCCGCACAGGCCTCCATCAGCCGAGGCATATAACGGTTATGCAGCTCCAGGGTTTCTGGCATATCCTTCGTGGCCACCGGCACGTCGCTGTATTCCGGCAGGACGATGATATCCACCGACCGGTCACACTTTTCGATTTGATCGATCTTCCACTCAAAGAATTGATCCGCATCCGAAAGATTCTGGGAATAGGGTGGCTGAATGATACAGGCTTTCATGAAAAATTCTCCTTATTTACCGCAGGCGGTCAGCACCAGGCGGTAAAGCTCCAATTCGTAATCGTAGGTCCAGGGATTTTCCTTTTCGCCCCGCACCATGGCGGCGAAGGAGGCCATCATGTTATCGTAGCGGTCGGCGGGGGCGTTGTATTCCTTTTCGCCCATGTAGGTCCAGCTGGCCGAATCGCTGAAGCGGCGGCCGGTGTAAAGGTCGGACTTGCCTTCCACGTACCATTCCAGGGGCTTGAGTTCAACCGTGCCCTTGGTTCCGTTGACCACCAGCTGGCGGCGGCCGAAGCCGCTGTGTTCGTTGGCATTGGTTTTGGCAAAGGACCAGCCCTTTTCGTATTCAAAGGCCGCCATACCAAAGTCTTCTCCGGCCACCCCATCGATGCCGGTGCACTTGTTCATGGGGATCACGCGCTTGGGGGCACCCTGGATGGAGTAGATCAGGTCCACCAGATGGCAACCCAGGAAGAACATCATGCCACCCGGGAAGCACTTGAGCCAATCCCGCACCGTATCGGGGTGCAGGCAGTTCATCTGGGCTTCCACGCTGATGATCTCGCCCAGCTTCCCCGCCTTGATATCCTCCTTCAGCTGCATAACATAGCTGTTGTAGCGGTACATGTAACCGGTGTGGAATACGGTACCGTTGGCCTTCACCGTGGCAATGAGCTTTTCAAATGCCGCCAGGTCGGTGCCGCCGGGTTTTTCCATGTGCATATGCTTTTTGGCATCGGCCACCATTTGGGCATACTTGGTCAGGTAAATTTCCTCGGTTTCCACCGCCACCGCATCGATGGTGGGGTCGGAAAGGATTTCCTCCACCGTCATTTCCCGGTAACCTTCAAAAGCCGCCATATTCTTCGGGAATTTTTCCCGTTCGTTTTCCGGCATGGCGTAGCCCACGATTTCGAAAATGTCACTCTGCTTCTTGAAACTGCACCAAATGGAGTTTCCGTGGCTGTTCTGGCTGGTGCCAATCTGTGCAACACGAATCTTTTTCATAACAATTCTCCTTTTTTATGCTTTTTCCGGGGCATATACGCCGTACAGGCCGTCCCCGATGATTTCAGCAAGCTTTTCTTTTCCAAGCATGTTTTCCTGGGTGAACCATACCGCCATGCGAGCATCGGTTTCCGAATCCCCACGGTTGCACCAGGAGTAGTAGGGGTGCAGGGTAAATTCCCCGCCATCGGCCCGCTTGCCGTGAATCTCGTTTCCTTCCACCCAAAGCTTGGGATCCTCGGCAATGGCAAACCCGGTCTCGCCGCCATTATCGATTCCTTCGGCACACAGGACGTAGGGGCCCCAGGTGAAGGCCACCTTGCCCAGGTCCTCCTGCACCAGGGGATTGGCGAAGACCCGTTGGAGCTTCCATCCGCCGCCAAGTTCCAATGCCTCATCCCCGGCGAAAACACCCTTCACCACGGCATATCCACGGACAAGCTGATATTCCACCGGTTTATCGCCGCAGGTCAGGGCAAAGTCCTCCACGTATTCGGGAATGCGAATCCACAGGGTCATTTCCTTCCCACGGAAATCCAGCGCCAGTTTTCCCCCTTTTTGG
>JAFYNU010000540.1 GCA_017547975.1 Clostridia bacterium | reverse complement strand
GCTGGCAGAAGCCATCCGTATTTGAAAAGGAGATTCTATGGAAAACTTTATTGTAGCTGCTATTCTGGTTCTTGCCATTGGCGTTGCGATTTTCTACATCGTAAAAGCCAAAAAGAGCGGTAAAAAGTGCATCGGTTGCCCCCATGCCGATTCCTGCGGCAAATCGGGGGGATGTTCTGGCTGCAAATCGTGAT
Organism: Clostridia bacterium; assembly: GCA_017547975.1. Taxonomy (GTDB): domain Bacteria; phylum Bacillota; class Clostridia; order Oscillospirales; family QAMX01; genus RUG11797. Next base: position 2,805 of record JAFYNU010000540.1, on the reverse strand, counting down.
CCCGGACAAAGCTTATCATTTCTCACTCCTTTCCATACATGTTTGACAAAATCCCGCTTCCGGTATGCAGAGCCGGTTGCGGGATTTTGTTATCCCTAAAAAACCTCTTGACAAATTTGCTCTAATCAATTAGACTATAAATATAAACTCTAACCGATTAGAGGAGGAGCAAGCTATGGAAACACCCAAGGTATTTGAAAGCGAATATCGCTTTTGTTTGATTCTGTGGGAGCACGAACCCATTAAAAGCAGTGAGCTGGTGGCCCTGTGCCGGGATCGGCTGGGATGGAAACCCACCACCACCTACACCGTCATCAAGCGGCTTTCGGAACGGGGGGTTCTTCGAAACGAAAACACCATCGTCACCTCCCTGGTCACCAAGGAAGCGGTACAGGCGGCGGAGATTGATGAGCTGGTGGAAAAGAAATTTGAAGGGTCTCTTCCTGCTTTCGTGGCGGCCTTTGCCAGCCGGCAAAGACTGAGCAGGGAGGAACTGGACGAAATGCAGGCCATGATCGACCGCTTCCGGGAAGGGGAAGGGGTATGAGCGCCTTCTTCCTGGACCTTTTGAATGCCAGCATTTCGGCAAGCTGGATCGTTCTTGCGGTACTGCTTGTAAGGTGGGCTCTCAAGAAGGCTCCAAAATGGATTGCTGTGCTTCTGTGGGGCTTGATTGCCGTCAGGCTGATTTGTCCCTTCTCGCTGGAAAGTGTGATCAGCCTGATCCCCAGCGCCGAAACCATCAGCCCACAGGTGTTGTTGGAAAGCCCGGAAATTGACACAGGCTTCTCTGTTATCAACAATACCGTGAACCCCATCATCAAGGAAGCAACCGTCCAGGTGTCGCCGGAAAAGGGCGTAAACACCATGAAGATGTTGGTGATCGTTTTCTCCCGGGTCTGGGCTGTGGGGGTTGGGGGAATGCTCCTTTATGCGGCAATCAGTTATGCTTGCGTCAAGCGAAAGATCGGCGAAGCGGTGTTGCTTCGGGATCGTATTTTCCAAAGCGAAAGGGTAATTTCTCCCTTCGTGCTTGGCATCGTGAAGCCCAAAATCTATCTGCCTTACCATGTGAAGGAGCAGGATATGCCCCACGTGATCGCCCATGAAATGGCCCACATTCGCCGCAATGACCACCTGTGGAAGCCCTTGGGCTTTTTGTTGTTGGCCTTCCATTGGTTCAATCCTCTCATGTGGCTGGGTTACGTACTGTTTTGCCGAGACATTGAGCTTGCCTGTGATGAAAAGGTGGTCAAGAAAATGAATGCCGGGCAAAAAGCCGATTATGCCCAGGCGCTGATGACCTGCAGTGTGGATCGCCGTATGATTGCGGCCTGCCCCCTGGCTTTCGGGGAGGTTGGGGTGAAAAATCGCATCCAATCGGTACTTTCCTACAAGAAACCTGCCTTTTGGGTGATGATAGCCGCCGTGGTTTCCTGTATCCTGGTGGCGGCGTGCTTCCTGACCGATCCTCTGCCCAAAACCGACCGTGTTACCCTGCGGGAGACGGACGGCGTCGGTACCGATTGGACGGCAAGCTACCAGGTTGATCTTGGACGGAAGGTGGGAAGCGGTACCCTGGTGGTGGAATCCTGGTACAAGGGGGAAATCATTCGCTACAATCAGGTACTCATTACAGGAAAGGCAAAGGAATTTTCCCTTTCCATGTCGGTTCGCCGGGATGAAGAGAGCAACGAAGGGGTGGACGTGGATATCAAAACCGACCAATACGGCGGCTCCCTTCTGAGCTACGTGGCCTTCCCCATGGGGGAGGAGATCAGCGGATGGAGCTTTACCTCGCACAAGGTTGGGGAAAAGCTCACCGTAACCCCCGGGAATGATCTGGTTTTGGCCGCCATGGCCTTTGACACCGGAAGGGGTGTCCGGGTTGTGGACGTGAAAAAGCTGGCGGAGGATCCGAAGTATCTTGGAAATTACGACTGTATGGTTTTGGTGCGGGCAACCTTTTCGGATGAAGCGATGGAGCCCCAGGCTGTTGGCATTGTTCCGGAAGAAACATCGGAGCCCAAGGAGGTTTTGACCCTGGATGCCATCCGAAAACTGGCCGAAAAGGGTGAAGCCCTCTCCTGGGAAGACTTTGAGATATACGACTACGTGGAAACCGGGTCGGGGCTCTACATCCGCAGTTATGAAACCGATGATCCTCTCTTTACCCTGTTGATTGGGGGAACCTGGATCGATAACGAACCCATGTACATCTACCTTGAGGCCAACAACGGCACCGAAGCCCGTATTGATATCCGCACCGGTGACGTGGATGCTTTTGTGGAAGCCAACCGGGAGCTTCCCATCATGGAATCACTCAGCGGAAGCTGGTGGTGGTGCCGGGTGGAACCTAAGAGAGGAGGAAACGTCAATGACGAAATCCTGAATTTGGTTTCGGGAGATGCCGGTGTTCCCGCCGGAAGCGACCCGGGGCAGGGACTGTATTTGCCTGTGATTCGCATCACCAATTCCCAGGAACTTGCCGAGCTTGCAAAGCTTGTGGAAGGGGAGGTCTACTCCTATCCCGATGATGCCGACTCCACGCCCTTAGGGGAAAAGCTGAAGGAATACGACGACGCCTACTTTGCCGAAAAGGAGCTGGTGGTGGTGTGGCCTCCAAACGGCAACTACACGGTGAACTCCATCAACTACACCCAGGGAACCCTTTCGGTGATCATGGAAGACCTTTGGCCCGATCGGGATGGAACCACCCCGGTGGTGGGGGAGTGGCTGATCCCGGTGGAGATTGGGAAAGTGGCGGGAAGCGACGAAATTTCGGAGATCCGGTCGGTTGCCAAG
>JAFYNU010000539.1 GCA_017547975.1 Clostridia bacterium | reverse complement strand
GGGTGTGGTTGGTCTTGCGGATGGTTTTGGCAAGCTCCACCCCGCTCATGCCCGGCATCTCCACGTCCAAAAGGAGCAGATCGAAATCTCCCTCTTCTTCAAAGTCAAACAGGAAGGCATCGGCGGAGGGGTATTCCCGAAGCTGGGTCAGGTGGTGATTCCGTTCCGACCAGGCGGCGGTGATTCCGCGTAAATGCTCCCGTTGGAGGGCATTGTCGTCCACAATGGCAATTTTCAGCTGCATACCGATTCCTTCCTTTCGATTTGTTGATTTCAATATATCACAGGTGGAGGGGTTTGTAAAGTACAAAAATTTCCCGGATGCGGAGAGCATCCGGGAAAGGAGTTATTCTTTTTGGAGCTTCAGGCAGGCAACGAAGGTGTTGTCGGTGAAGGCGTAGGGGATTTCCGCAGATCCTGTGGCGCAGAAGAGATGGGTGGGGCAACCACTTTCGTCAAAGAGTACCGACGGACGTTCCAGGTTGCCCTGCAGGGTCTTCCGTCCGTTATCCCAGGTGACGTGGCGGGTGTAGACGGTGGGGTCGGGTGCAATGGTAAAGGAAATACCATCCTGACTTTCGGCGTAAAAGCCGCTCCCCCATTCGCCGGTGATACCATGGGCACCGTTTTTTACGTCGTCTTTGGCAATCATGCAAAAGATTTTGCGGGACGCATCGTACCACAGGTAGGGGTCTTCCACGTGGGCGTTGTCATCCTTGAAATCCAGAATGGGATCGTCGGAAAGCCTGGTAAAGGGACCCGCCGGGTGGTCGGCCACCGCCATCCCAAGCTTCAGGGGCATACCTACCCCTGAACGGGATTTGTAGATCATGTAGGTCTTGCCGCTTGGAAGGATGGCAACGGTGGGGTTGGTGGTGACGGTGCAGTCCCAGTGGGAAGGGTCCCGGGGTTCCAGCAGGGGATGGTCCTGGCGAACAAAGGGGCCGTTGATATTATCCGCCACCGCAACACCGATGCGCTTGCGGTTCCAAACCTCCAGGGCCCGGTGGGAATCGATCTGGCTTTCATGGGTGGGGATTTCGCCGGAATAACTGGTACCCATGTAGTAAAGGTAGAATTTTCCGTCCCAAGCCTTAATGCAGGTGTTGTGGGTATTCATGCCGTCAAAGTAGGCCCTGCCCCGGCGAGGGAGCACCACGTTTTGGAAGATGTAGGGCCCTTCGGGGGTGGGGGAGGTGGCATGGACGATTTCGCTGTTGAAAAGCCAGTTACTGCCAAAGCCCAGAGATTTGGGCCAGCGGGAGGCAAACATGTGGTAGATGCCATCCACCAGAATCACTGAGGAATCCCAGATATAGTAGTCCTCCATGGCGAAGGCCACGCTGGCTTTTCCGGCCTTGTAACCCAGGTTGGCGGCCATTACTTGGCTTCCTCCGCCAGAATGGCTTCCGCACGGGCCAGGGCTTCGTCAATATGATGGCAGAAGTTTTCTTCGCCAATGGCGTCGTAAAGACCGGCCTTCTGGAGTCGGACCAGGGGTTCGGCATGGATGTGGGAGAAGATCAGGGTAACACCGTCCACCTTGGCATCCTCCACCAGTTTTTCCAGGCTGTGGATGGCGGAGCTATCCATGTACTGCAGGTTGCTGGCACGCAGGATCAGGACCTTCAAACCGTCGTCCCGGGGCAGATCCAGAAGCTTGTCGGTGGCGGCGAAAAAGAGGGGGCCGTTGATTTCGTAAACCAGCAGCGCGTCATGGGTGTCGAGGTAGTCCAGCAGCGCCGGGTACACGCAAACGTCATCCGGCGGGGCGAAGTACACTTCGATCGCGCCGTCCTGAACGCCCGCCTTCTC
>JAFYNU010000538.1 GCA_017547975.1 Clostridia bacterium | reverse complement strand
TTCAGGGCCTCCAGAATTTCGGGGATGCCGTGGCCGTCGCTCAGGGCTACCCCATCTCCAAAGCCGCAGGGACAGCTCATGTAATTCACCACCGGGGCGTCCAGGTAAAGGCAGGACACCAGCTCCGGGTACCTGGCGGCGAATTTGATGGCGATCAGCCCGCCGCAGCTCATGCCCACCGGCACGCAGGCGGAGGAAAGGTGATATTTTTCGGCCACGAACCGCACAAACCGAGCCTTTCGGTCAAGATCGGGGGTATCGCCCCAGCGGTTGTCGTTTTGGAGGAAGCAGAGGTGGAACCCCTTTTCCAGAAGGGGAATTTCCAGAGCCTCCGGGAAGGCATCCCGGTACTCGGTTTTCAACATCAACCGCCCGCAGGAGGAGCCCTCCCTGGGGAACACCACCGTGGCGGCGTGGTTTTCGAAGGTGAATTCTTCGGCTTCAAAGCCGAACCAGCTGGTATTTGCCATAATTTTCTCCTTTTTTGTGTCAAAGCACCGTGAATACCCGGACTCGGCCCGAAAGGGCACTTTCCAGCCGGGCCACCCGGGCCAGCATGACGTGGTCGGATTGGGATTCCCCGAAGCCCACGTAATCCCGGCCGCTCATGGTGTATTTCGATTCCCCCAGGGGATTGTATCGCAAAAGCTCGATGGCCTGTAACCTCTCCGCCATGGGGGAAAGCAGGGCGGCGAAGGCATCCATATCCTCGGGGGCGTCGTTGACCCCGGGGATCAGGGGAATCCGACAGATCACCCGTCCGGGGGCGGCCTGGGTCAGGTAATCAAGATTTTCCATGATCCGGTGGTTTTCCGCGCCGGTGTATTGTCTGTGCCGGATGGGGTCGGGGAGCTTGCAGTCGGCGAAAAACAGGTCGGTGTGGGGAATCACCCGATCAAGGGCTTCCCGGGGGACAAACAGGGCGCTTTCGATGGCGGTGTGGATCCCCTCCGCCCGGAGCCTTTCCAAAAGGGCGGCGGCAAACTCGCTTTGCAGAAGGCACTCACCCCCCGAAAGGGTCACCCCGCCACCCTGGGCGTAATAATGGGCATCCTTTCGAAGCTGAGCCAGAACCTCTTCCAGGGTCATTTCCTCCCCGCATTTGGAGAGAGCCCCGGTGGGACACAGGTCGGCGCATTTGCCGCAACGGGTACCTGCCCGTCGGTCAAAGACCATTTTGGTGTCCGATGGGCTGTGGCAGGCGGGGCAAAGCTCGATGCATCTGCCGCAGGCAATGCATTTGACCGGGGCGTATAGAATCTCTGCCTTGCCGGTCAGGGTTTCGGGATTGTGGCACCAGGCACACCGAAGGCCGCATCCCTTGAAATATACCACCGTCCGGATTCCCGGCCCATCGTGGAGGGATGCCCGGGCGATGTTGGTGATGACGGCGGTTACAGGCATTGATGCTTGGTCCTTCCTATGATGTGGTTTTGGAGCTCGGGGGAGAGCAGATTAAATTTTTGGCTGAAGCCCGAAACCCGCACCGCCAGGTTGGCGTAGTGCTCGGGGTGCTTCTGGGCGTCGATCAGAGTATCGGCGTCAATGACGTTGAATTGCACGTTGCAAAGACCCCGGCGGCTGGCGGCGATGAGAATATCGGTCATGGCGTCCAGGTTCCGGTCGCTGAAAATCTTGGGGTCAGCCTCCACAATGGCGCTGGTGGTGCCCGGGGCTCGGGCGGCGGGAAGCTTGGAGATGGAGTTGAAGATGGCGGTGAGACCGTTTTCGTCCCGGCCCTGCATGGCGGAACAGCTGTAGGCAATGGGATCCCCCGCCCGGCGTCCGTCGGGGGTGGCGGCGCCGTGATTGCCGTGGTCGATCATCCATAGGAAGCTGAAGGGTTGGGCGTGGAAGGAAAGACCGTATTTCACCGAAAGGGCTTCCAGCACGTCGCAGGCCTTGTTGGTAATATCCGCCGCAAGGCCGTCCACCTCGTCAAGGTCGTTGCCGTATTTGGGGGCTTTGTGAATGAATTCCTGCCGCAGGGCTTCGTCGGGGAAGTTGGCTTCCAGTACCTCCCGAAGCTCCGCCAGGGTCAGGCGCTTTTTGTCGTAGACGAAGGTTTTGATGACCGCCAGGGAGTCGGCCAGGTTGGGAATGCCGCAGAACATGATCTGGTAGTAGTCGTAGATGGCTCCGGCATCGTT
>JAFYNU010000537.1 GCA_017547975.1 Clostridia bacterium | reverse complement strand
TTCCAACGCTACGATTGTAACAAGCAGTACGTATCGCCATATTCTCCTTCTTTTCATTTTGCACCTTTTTCGTCTTTGAAATAACGCTATGCAAAATAACAGTAGATCATCTCTCCCGAAAGGGCAATCCCCTCCGCCTGGGCAGGAACCAAAATCGTTTCTCCCCGACGAATCGGCATCGTTTCCCCGCCAAGGGTAATTTCACCAAGGCCGTCCAGCACGAACAGAACCGAGAGCTTTTCGTGATTTTGCTCGATCCGTTCCCCATTCAGACGCACCTCCCACCAGGTAAGACCGGTGCCGAATTCGGTTTTCCACACCTCCGCATCCCCGTCCATCTGGGTTTTGCCGGCATACTTGATGCCCCGGATGGTGGTATCCAACACTTCCCAAAGGCCTTCGGTTTTCAGGTCATCCTCGTTCTTCTTCTCATCCACACCCACCGAGAGCACCAGGGACAACACCCCGCCCCCCTGGGCGTGAAGCAGACCCCCGGGAAAGAGGAACAATTCCCCTCTTCGGGCCGGGTAGAAATGCATGGAACGATACAGATCCCGTTCCCCGGCGCGGCGGACGAATTCCTCCCGGTCCATTTTGTCCCGGAGTCCGGCATAAATGCCGCTGCCCGGTTCGGCGTGGAGCATCAGCATCACGTCGTAATGCTCAAACAGTCCCTCCATGCGCAGACTGTGGCGCTGGCGGGGCGTACGGCGGCTGTGGGTATCCACCAATTTCAGGGTATAGGGGAAGGTTTTCCGACTCCGCCCCAAAAGCTCCTCCCCAAAACGGGAGGCCAGTTGGTTGATGGTCAAGCCCGCAAACTCGCCGTTTTCCACCTTGGCATGGGTGGAAACAAGCACCGCTTTGCCCCGGGGCTCGTTGAAACTGCCGATACCGAATTCCCGGTAGATCCGGTCTCCCCCCCAGGGCTTTTCTTCGGTTTCGGGGACAATCTTCATGGGATAGAGCTTCATAGCCCCTCCTTCATATTCACCAGGGCCACGGCATGGGCAGAAATGCCCTCCTTACGGCCGGTGAAGCCCATCCCCTCTTCGGTGGTGGCCTTCACGTTCACCGGACAACCGAGAATCTCGGTAAGTTTTTGACGCATGGCGTCAATATAGGGGGAAAGCTTGGGTGCCTGGGCCACGATGGTGACGTCGGCAGAGGCGGGAGCCGCCCCCACTTCCGCAAGCTTTTCCAGGGTTTCCTTCAGCAAAATCAAGCTATCGATGCCAAGGTATTTGGGATCGCTGGGCGGGAAATGCCAGCCGATGTCCCGCAGGCCCGCCGCCCCCAAAAGGGCATCCATCAGGGCGTGCAGTGCCACGTCGGCATCGCTGACCCCCGCAAGACCCATGTCCCCGGGGACCTCCACCCCGCAGAGCATCAGCTTGCGCCCGGGGGCGAAACGGTGAGCGTCGTAGCCGTGGCCGATTCGGATATTCATAGAACGATTCCTTTCCATGTCGTAGGGGGTGGTGAGCTTGTAGTTGTTTTCGTCCCCCTGGGTCAGGAAGACCTTGCCCCCCATGGCGATCCAAAGGGAGGTGTCATCGGTGAAGACCTTGTCGCTTTTGGCGTAGGCTTCCAGAATTTCCTTCCGGCGGAAGGTTTGGGGGGTCTGCACCAAAAAGTGAGCATCCCGCTGAATACTGCCGTCGGCAAAACCGTCCAGGGCATGGAGGGTGGTATCCTTCAGAGGGAGCGCCGGTGCCGCCGCCCCATGGGCAAAGGCGGCTTCGGTGGTTTCCCGGATGATCTTCTGGGTTACAAAAGGACGGGCCGCATCGTGAATGGCGCAAAGCTCGGCGTCCTCCGCCGCGGCCAGCAAACCACAGCGCACCGAATCGGTGCGGGTCTCCCCGCCCGGCACAAATTTCACCGGAATCCGGCCCAGGTAGGGTGCCAGAAGCTCCCGATTGGCCTCCACCCGGTCGGCCCGGGATACCACGATCACCTCATGGGTATTCTCATATTGCAAAAAGGCTTCCAGCGCCATCACCAGGGCGGGTTTTTGCCCCAGAGATATGTACAGCTTATCGCAGCCCGCCCGGCGCGAGGAGCCGGCTGCCAGCAAAATAACACTTAATCGCATAGTGTCTCCCTTGGAGGGCGTTCAGATCAGTTCCC
>JAFYNU010000536.1 GCA_017547975.1 Clostridia bacterium | reverse complement strand
ATTTGAAATGCCGCATAATCATCCCCCTCGGGAGACGCTCCGATCCAAATCCATTTCGCCAAGCTATTATTCATATCGAAACCTTCCTTTGCTTTTGTCCCCTTCATTATATCATATCGGCAAAGCTGTTACAAGTTTTTCAAGATCACTTCTTGACTTTTGTCCTTTTTACTGGTACACTTGTTGTATACACAAAAACAAAGCTAAAGGAGGCTTTTCCCATGGCAATGAGCGACAATTTCCCCCTGATTCCCATTCCCGGACGCGACGGTCTTTGGCACATTTACGCCCGCAGTCCCGGCGGCGGCGGTGACGTATTCTCCCACCTGATTCCCGGCAAGGATGCCGCCATTCTGTTAGATACCGGTTTTGGCATCGGCGACCTGAAGGGCATGGTGGAAGGCATCACCGACCTGCCCCTGATCGTAGTAAATACCCATAACCATCCCGACCACTCCTTTGGTAATCCCCAGTTCGATACCATTCACATTCACTCCCTGGATGCCGATCTTTTGAACCGCCTCATGGAAATGCCCGAACGGGTCGTTCCGCCCGAGGAGGAACGGGAATATAAATACGTGCAGGAAGACATGGTTCAGCCTGCCCCCTACAAGGTCGTTACCATTGAGGATGGCCATGTGTTTGACCTTGGCGGCGGTTACGAAGTGGAAGTATTCCATCTTCCCGGCCATGCTCCCGGGGGTATTGCCCTGCTGGATCGCAAACGCCGCGTCCTATTCAGCGGCGATGCCCTGGTATGGACCCCGACCTTGATCATGGGCCGTCCCGGCTGGCCCTGCACCCCCTGGCACACGGTGGAAAAATTCCGTGACGGCCTCCTTCGTTTGGAAGCCCACATGGATGAATTTGACGTGGTCTATCCCGGCCACAGCCGTCAGGCTCTGCCCACCAGTATCGTCACCGACATGATTGCCTGCTGCAACGAGTTGATCGACGGTGACCTGACCGTTCACTACAACATTCTCGGCAATGGCAGTCCGGTCCACGTTCACGGTATGGCGAAGATCGCCTTCACCGAAGACCGCATCCACGTAAAAGAATAACCCAACTAAAAAACAGGCTATACCATGGTATAGCCTGTCTTTTTTTTATTTATCTGCCAGATCCCGGGTGATATTTCGGATCCACTTCTTTTTATGATAGCGAATCACCACGAAGGGCATTTTGATAAATTCATCCAGACAAATGATGAAATATACAACCATCACCGGAAGCTTGATCACAAAGGCACAGACCGCCGTCAGCGGAATGGTCACCACCCACAATACCAGGATATCCAGAATGACTCCGAAGGTAGCGTCCCCGCCCGGACGGAATATGCCGCATATCCAGGTGGTATTCAGTGCCTGACCCAGGATGTAGTAGGATACCACCCACAGCATGATCCCCAAATAGGTTCGTGCCTGGTCGGTAAGCTCGCCCATCTGCAAAATGATCGGCCGAGCAAAAATCACAACGATTCCACCAAATACAGCCGTCACCGCCGTCACCAGCAAAAGCCGTCGGGTCATTCGTTCCACTCCCGCGAGCCGCCCGGCTCCAAGTTCCTTGCCAACCATGATGGCACAGGCAGAGGAAATACCAAAGCAAATCACAGAACCAAGATTTCGCGCCACCTTGGTAATCGAATACGCCGCCACCAGGACGCTCCCCAGGTGTCCGATGATCACGCTGAACATGGTAATGCCAAGACT
>JAFYNU010000535.1 GCA_017547975.1 Clostridia bacterium | reverse complement strand
GGTGTGGAGCATGAACGTCATGTTCCTGGAAATGTGGGCCCTGGCCAATAAGGAACCCTTCGTGGTTCCGCATTCACCCCCGGTCTTTTTCTCTGAACCGGAAACCGAAGGGCTGGTATTGCCCTATGCGGATAGCCCCCTGGATACCGAAACGGTGGGGGAATACGTCTATCTCCAGATGATCCAAAACGCCGAGCGCTATCTCTATATCATGACCCCCTACCTGATCGTGGATGACGGTATCCTTACCGCCCTGTCCTTTGCGGCCAAGAGCGGGGTGGACGTTCGAATCATCACCCCCCACGTGTGGGACAAGCAGATGGTGCATATTACAACCAGATCCTACTACCGGGACCTGATCAAGGCGGGGGTGCGGCTATATGAGTATACCCCTGGGTTTGTGCATGCCAAGGTATTTGTGGCCGACGACGTGGCGGCTACCGTGGGGACGGTGAATCTGGATTACCGGAGCCTCTATCTGCACTTCGAAAACGGCGTTTTTCTATATAATACCCCATCGGTGGCTGAAGCAAAAGCGGATTTTTTGAAAACTCTTGCCGATTCGGAAGAGGTCACGCTTCGCAATTTGCGAACCGATGTGTTTCATAAACAGCTGGAAAACCTGCTAAAACTTCTATCTCCCCTCTTTTGAGGGGGGATTTGTTTTGAACCTGCGGTCAAAGCGTGTCTATTTTAGTTTGATAAAATCTATTGACAAATCTGCGAGAAAGATATAAAATAGAGTGGTTGGTATAGTCTTGCTTTCGGCGAGAAATCCGCCAAGGCATATGGATATACTCTTATTTTTTTAGACGGAGGAAATACGGTAATGAGCCCGATGATATGGACTCTGCTTTTGGTCTTAACCGCCGTTGTTTCCGCTGTTGTGTTTTTCTTTATTGGTATCGGCTTTAGAAAAAAAGTCGCCGAACGGGAAATCGGAAGCGCCGAAGAAGAAGCAACCCGTATCCTCAACGACGCCATTAAGTCGGCTGAGGCAAAAAAGCGGGAAGCAATGATTGAAGCGAAGGAAGAAATCCTGAAAAACCGCAACGAGGCGGAGCGGGAGATCAAAGAGCAACGCCAGGATCTGAATAAGCTGGAACGTCGTGTTCAGCAAAAGGAAGAAAGCCTGGATCGCAAGATCGACAACGCAGAAAAGAAAGAAGAAACCCTCAATCGCAAGATCAAGGAAACCGAAGAAATCAATAAGAAGCTGGCCGAACAGGTTTGTGCTCAGCAGGAACTTCTGGAAAAGATTTCCGGTTTCACCGTGGAGGAAGCCAAGCATTACCTCTTGGATAGCCTCAAGGAAGAAATTCAGCACGAATCGGCCCTGAAGATCAAGGAAGCCGAGGCTCAGGTGAAGGATACCGCTGACCGCAAGGCCCGGGAAATCATCTCCTACGCCATTTCCAAGTGCGCCGCCGATTACGTGGCCGATGCCACCGTGTCGGTTGTCAACCTGCCCAACGACGAAATGAAGGGCCGCATTATTGGTCGCGAAGGACGCAACATCCGCGCCATCGAAACCATCACCGGCGTTGATCTCATCATCGACGATACACCGGAAGCCATCACCCTGTCCTGCTTTGATCCGGTCCGCCGGGAAATCGCCCGGAACGCTCTGGAAAAGCTCATCGCCGACGGACGTATTCACCCTGCCCGCATCGAGGAAATGGTGGAAAAATCCAAGCGCGAAGTGGAACAGCTTATCAAGCAGGATGGCGAAAAGGCCGTATTTGAAACCTCAGTTCACGGCCTGCATCCCGAACTGGTCAAGATTCTGGGTCGGTTGCGCTATCGTACCAGCTATGGCCAGAACGTGCTTCGCCATTCCATCGAAGTTGCCCTTATCGCCGGCTACCTGGCCAGCGAAGTGGGCGGCGTAGATCCCGCCCTGGCCCGCCGTGCAGGTCTTCTCCACGACATCGGTAAGGCGCTGGATCGGGATATGGAAGGCTCCCACGTGGACATCGGTGTTGACGTGGCCAAGAAGTACAAGGAAAGCCACGAGGTAATCCATGCCATCCATGCTCACCATGGTGACGTGGAACCCCAAACCATCATCGCCTGCCTGGTGGATGCCGCTGACGACCTGTCGGCTGCCCGCCCCGGTGCAAGACGGGAAAACCTGGATGCTTACATCAAGCGTCTGGAAAAACTGGAAGAAATCGCCAACAGCTTCGAAGGCGTGGAACGCTCCTTTGCCGTGCAGGCAGGCCGCGAAGTCCGCATCATCGTCAAGCCGGAACAGGTTTCCGACGATCAGCTGGTCCTTTTGGCCCGGGATCTTTCCAAGAAGATCGAAAGCGATCTGGAATACCCCGGTCAGATCAAGGTCCACTGCATCCGGGAAACCCGCGCCACCGATTTCGCAAAATAAGCAAAGACAAGGGGCTACCTCGTGTAGCCCCTTTTTCCAAAGGGAGGTATATCCATGCGTGTGCTCTGTATTGGTGATATTGTTGGTTGGCCCGGGGTGAAAACCTTTTCCCGCCAGATCGGAGGGTACAAAAGACTTTACCAACCCGATCTGATCGTGGTAAACGGCGAAAATGCCAGCGGTCTGGGAATCACCCCCCAGCAGGCACAGGAATTGTTTGCTTCCGGGGCAGACGTGATTACCCTTGGCAACCACGCCTGGGCCCGCCGTGAGATTGTCAGCTATATTGAACGCAGTTCCCGACTGATCCGGCCCTATAACTACATGGCACCCCATCCGGGTCGTGGGTACGTCATCCTGGACGTGGGGGGCAAAAAGGTGGGGGTGGTCAACCTCCTGGGCCGCGCTTTGATGGACGAATCCCCCGATAACCCCTTCTATGCCATTGACCGTCTGCTGTCCATGCATCAGGGCAAGGTGGATAGCTGGATTGTGGATTTCCACGCCGAAGCTACCAGCGAAAAGTATGCCCTGTTCCACTACCTGGCGGGGCGGGTGGCCATTCTCTTCGGCACCCACACCCACGTGCAGACCGCCGATGAACAGGTTTACAAGGGAACTGGCTACATCACCGACCTGGGTATGACCGGTCCCACCGAATCGGTGCTGGGGGTCAAGCCCTACCAGTCCATCGCCGGATTCCGGGGGGAAATGCGGGAAAAATTTGAAACCGCCGACGGTCCCACCGCCATGAATGGAGCTCTCTTCGAGCTGGATGCCGACGGCTCCTGCCGAAAGGTGATACGAATTTCCTCTGCGGATTGAAAAATTGAAAATTAGCAGTTGACAAACGCCAAAAAGTTTGCTATACTATATGAGCGCCTTGGGAAACGGGCCTTTAGCTCAGTTGGTCAGAGCAGCCGGCTCATAACCGGTCGGTCCTGGGTTCGAGTCCCCGAAGGCCCACCAATTTCATCATTCCTATGGCGTTTGATATATGGGTATAGCTCAGCCGGTAGAGCAGCGGTCTCCAAAACCGCGTGCCGAGGGTTCGATCCCTTCTGCCCCTGCCAGAAAAACCGACAAGTTTCGACTTGTCGGTTTTTCAACTAAGTGCGCCTTTCGGCGCGTGAAGTTTGCTCCGCAAGTGAAGTTGTCCTGTGGACAGTGAAGTTTCTGTGGAAGTGAGTGGCGCATTTAACTTCATTTTATGCGCAAGCATAATACTTCATTATGCTGTAAGGCATAACTTCACATTCGGCGCAAGACGAATACTTCACTAAAAGCTGTGTGAAAGTTCGAATCCATACGACAAAAACGGCAAAGCGATCCTTATTGTAACTAAATATAAAATCCGAAAGTGTAAGCTTTCGGATTTTTCATTGATGCCTGCCGGATACAACTTTCCTTGCGTTTCCCACAAACGGAATTGACAGGGTATGACTTACGTGATACAATCAAAGCAAAGATTTGTAGCACAGCAAAGGATGGAAAACAGTTATGTTCCACGGAGTCCGATATCTACCGCTGTCAGCCCTAGGGCTTAGCCAAATTTACCTGAACAGCGAAAAAATAGCCAATATCGAAACCTGGTTCAACCCCACCGACCTTACGAATTTCCAACCCCTTCCGGTACACGATTTTGGCAATGGTCGTTTTACCTTGACCGATGGGCACAGCAGGGCCTTTGTGGCATGGCGGCATGGTGTGAGTGAAATTCCCGTGGTGTATGATACCGATGAAATCGTTACCGGCGAAACCGGGCAGATGCTCTACCGGGAAGACCTGGTATGGTGCGAAAGATTTGGGCTGGCGCAGGTATGGGATTTGCAGAATCGTATTTTGTCCCCGGGGGAGTACCAGAAGCTCTGGATTGGGCGATGCGATAAATCCTACAACCTATTGACCCAAATGAACCAACGGCAGCGGCAGGTATGGCGCTTGCGCTATCCCGATTTGTACCTCTACGGAGCCAGCGAAGATCTGAAATTCCTATATTATGAGAATGACCGGGGGGAATCCTTCGAGGTTTCCGCCGATTGCAATGAAGTGAGCCAAAATTGACGACGGAAAACCGATATCAAGGAGCAATTATGGAAACAAAGTTATTTATGCTTACTGAGCATTCCCTTTTTATGATGGGGTTTGTATTTCAAACCGCCGGCGGCAAGGCCATTGTGGTGGATGGGGGGCGTCCGGAGGACATTCCCTATCTGATGGAGCTGGTTGGTGAACGAGAAATTGCCATGTGGCTCCTGACGCATCCCCATTTTGATCATTTTTCAGGCTTCAATCAGGCAATCGTTGACCCGAAAATTCGAAATCGTGTGAGAATGGTTTGTCATCATTTTCCCTCGGTGGATTTTGTACGCAAATGTGAGCCCCAATGGGAATCGGATATTCTGACATTTGACCGAAACCGTACGTTGTTTGGTGATAAGGAAATTTTGGCAGAGCCCGGCATGAAATTCCAGGTGGATGAGCTGACGATAGAAATTTTGTATTACGGCGGAGAACGGCATTATTTACCCAAACCCAATATGGCGGTGAACGAGAGCTCCCTGGTATTCAAAGTCACCGGGAAGGATCTTCGCAGTGTGATCTTTTTGGGGGATCTGGGACCGGAAGGGGGAAGAGAACTTCTGTCCCTTTGTTCGGAAAAATTGCCAAGTGACATTGTCCAAATGGCCCACCACGGCCATTCCGGTGTGACCGAAGAGGTTTACGAAAGAATTCGACCTGTTGCTTGTATGTGGTGTGCGCCGGAGTGGCTTTGGAACGAAGTTGATGAGGAACTGGAACCCGAGCTGTGGGGAACATTGCATACCCGGGGATGGATGGATAAGCTCGGCGTGACCGAACACTATGTGACGAAGGACGGAACTCTGGAGATTCCATTGAAATAACGGATAATATAGCAGAAGGGGAGAAGGGAAAATGGATATGGATAAACTTATGACCTGGATTCGGAAGGAATTGCCCGAAATTGACCGGGAAACGGCGGCCATCTACGGCAGCCATTTGAAAGAACTGTTCGATTCGATTTCGCCCGAATCGATTGGCGCGGACTTTTGCCATGCCATGACGGAACGGGATTATGCCGGTGCCGTGAAGGCTTGCGCGAACTATTATCGGAGTAAACCGGATGTTGACCTTTCGGGTCTGCTGGAAGATGAAGACTATGATTCTGAGACGGCGGAAAAGGCTGTGAAGGGCAGCTTTCGGGAGGTCAATGTGGATTGGACTTTCCCGGAGGGGAAAATTGACTTCCTTTTTGACCCGACCCTGGTGAAAGGCCCCCGCAACCACGAATGGTTGTGGCAGTTCAACCGCCACAGCTACTGGCGGCACATGGTGGGGGCTTACCGGGAAACCGGGGATGAAGGATATGTAAAAGCTTTTGAAAATCAACTTTTGAACTGGATTGCCCAAACCAAGGCTCCGGCAGAGTGGAATGCCCCGGGAAGTGCCTGGCGTACCATTGAGTGCGGCATCCGCCTGTTGGGAAGCTGGCCGATGGCGTTTTATGGTTTTCGGAAATCGAGGGAGCTTTCGGACATCGCCCTGCTTTTGATGATCGCTTCCATGCATCGGCAAACGATGCATCTGGTGGCCCATCCCACCAGTGCCAACTGGCTTATGATGGAATCCAATGGGATCTATACCTTTGCGGCGCTTTTCCCGGAATTGACCGACTCGGCAGAGAACCGCAGATTTGCCGCCGAGAATTTGATTGTCGAGCTTTCGGGGCAGATTTTGCCGGACGGCATGCAGTATGAACTTTCTCCCGATTACCAGGGGGTTGTATATAACTGTGCCGCCAATTTTTACGTTTTGGCGTTGAATTTGGGGTACGGGGATGAAATTCCCGAAAGCTTTGTGGAATTGATGCGCGGTACGACCCGGGCGGCGGTTTTGCTTTCCACCCCCGGTTTTACCCAACCCCGTACCAACGATACCTATACCATCATGACCGATGTGTTTACCGGTCGGGCCGAAAAACTGTTGGGGAACGATCCCTCCTGGCGCTATGTCAATTCCGAACGGGCGGAGGGGGAACCTCCCGCAGGAGAAACTGCCTCGGCGTTCCTGCCCTATGCAGGTTTTGCGGTCATGCGTTCCGATTGGGGAAAGGATGCCGCCTACCTGTGCTTTGACGTGGGGCCTTTGGGAATGGCTCACATGCATCAGGATAAACTGAACATCAATCTTTATAAAGGCAGTCAGGAACTGATTTATGACGACGGCGGCGGTCAGTATGAAATTTCCAAAGCCCGGGACTACGGCGTTTCGGGATATGGACACAATACCGTCCTGGTGGATGGGCTGGCCCAGAATCGAAGGGAACCCCGAATGGTGACCGAACCCATTGATGCGGGCTGGATTACGAACGATACATTTGATTATGCAGCAGCGACCTATGACGATACCTTTGGTCCCGATTACACCAAACCGGCTACCCACAAGCGGGAGGTCCGTTTTGTAAAACCGGAGCTCTTTCTGGTGACCGATACCCTGTCCTCAGCGGACGGGATGGAACACGATTATGAAGTGCTCTTCCATCTGGATACCACCCGTGTGAAGCCTCTGCCGGGGATCCCAAACGGTGTGATTTCGGATTTTGGCAAGGAATATGAAGTGGCTATGATTCCGCTGGATGGGGAAGGCGAGGTGGAACTCCGGACGATTTCCGCCGCCACCGAACCCCAAACCCAGGGGTGGTACGTGGGGCGCAACGAGGCTACCCTGCACGAAGCCATCACGGTGAGCAGGAGGATTCGGGGGGTGAAGGAATTTCGGTTTGTTACCCTTCTGATCCCGGTGAGGGCAGGTGCCCCTCTGCCGACGGTGACCCGAGAGAGCGATGGAGAGGTGGCCGTTGTGGTTGGAAACAAGACCTATCGGTTGAATCTGAATGCAGGAAACCGCTAAAGAGATATTCCGCCACCCGGAGAAACACCCGGGTGGCGGAAACTTTTTTTGCCATTGAATTGACAGGAAATTCCTGCTGTGCTACAATAGGAACCCATTTCCAGAAAGAAAAAGGAGGCGAAAGTATGGAATTTCGACGCATTTTCGATACCATTCCCGAACAGTTTGACCGCTGCGGCCCCGTTACAGCCGGGAACTTTTCGACGATCTGATCGCTTATGCCGGGATCGGGCCGGGAAAGGCTGTGTTGGAGCTTGGTCCGGGCACCGGACAGGCCACCGATCCCATTCTGGATACCGGGTGCGACTACCACGCCATCGAGCTGGGGGAACACCTGGCGGCGAAGCTCCGGGAAAAGTACGGAAAGCAGCACAATTTCAATCTGGTGCAGGATGATTTCATTACCCATGATTTTAGAAAGACGCAGTATGACCTGATCTATTCGGCGGCTACCATCCAATGGATTCCGGAGGACGTGGCATTTTCCAAAACCTTTTCCCTCCTGAAGCCCGGCGGAGTTTTGGCCATGATGCTGACCCGGGGGGACTATAAAAGCCCAAATGAAGCCCTTTACGAAAAGATTCAGCGGGTCTACACCGCCCATTTCAAGCCCGACCCACCCTATACCCACGGCTCCTTTGGCTATGCCAACGCCGTCGATTACGGCTACGTGGAGTTTGAACGCCGGGATTTTTACGGAAAACGGGAATTGACCGCCGATGAATACGTGGCGTACTGCGGCACCCAGTGTGATCACCTGGTAATTCCCGAGCCGGACAGAACCCTGTTTTTTGAAGGACTCCGGAATACGGTGTTGGAAAATGGGAATAAGGTAGTGTTTTTTGATACCTACGTCCTGTATCTTGCGAAAAAGCCCCTGTAGAAAAAGAGGATGGCGGTGCCGGTTTCCAACCTTCTGTGCGACGGCAATATTTGGTGTTGGCATCACCTGCGGACTGTGATATAATGAAAGCAGGAGGGATGGTATGGAAGAACTTTTGAACTTTATCCGGAATGAGCTTCCGGATGCCGACCGCCAGACGGCGGAAGGGTTGGTTATGCTTCTTCATCAAAAGGGAGCGATCTTCACCCGGGATCTGGGGTATTGGAAAAGCTGGTGGATATCCGAGTCCATGAAATTGACGATATGAAAAAGGGGGATCATCAAGTATGAACAGCACCGAACGGGTGAAAAATACAATTTTGGGTTTGCCGGTGGACCGTCAACCCATCTACGGCTGGGTTTCTGCCAACCTGAGCGAAGAGATTACCGAAAAATGGGGCTCGGTGGCGGCCTTTGAGGATCGCTATGAGTTTGACCTGGCCCATATTTTCGGGGGGCCCGGCTCCTTCAAAAAGGAGGTGCTGGATCGCATCCAGGCCGAAAACGAGGAAATGACCCCCGACCTGCTTTTGGAGGAGGACATCTTCACCGATCCCGACCGGCTGGAGGATTACGCAGACCTGAAGGCGGCCATTGACTTCCACAAGGAGAGAGGCAGGTTCTGTTACGTGCAGACCCCCGGCTTTTTCGAGCAGTTCAATGGGGTGTTTGGCATTGAAAACCAGCTTCTCTATCTGGCCATGTATCCCGATGAATTGGACGAGCTTTACCGCCGCCAGGCGGAATGGACGGTTCGCTTTGCCGATCGGTGCATCGAGCTGGGAGCCGACATGATCCATATTTCCGACGACTGGGGTGCCCAAAAGGATTTGATGTTCAACCCCAGGCTTTGGTGGGAGATCATTTATCCCCACATGAAGCGGGTGGTGGATTACGTGCACGGCAGAGGTAAACTGGTTAGCCTCCATTCGGATGGGTGCATCCTGAAGGTGCTGGACGGGGTGGAAGTACTGGGGCTTGACCTGGTGCACCCCTGGCAGGAAAGCGCCGGTATGGATTACGACCTGTATCTTGAAAAATACAGCGACAAGTTTGCCATTCTGGGCGGAGTCTGCATCCAGACGGCCCTGGGACTTTTGGATCAGGATGCCCTGGAAACCGAAATTCGCCGGGTATTCCACAAGCTTCGGGGCAAGCGCTGGGCCTGCTGTACCACCCATTTCGTCCAGGATCATTGCTCCATGGCCGATTTGGAATTTGCATTTGACCTGATATACAAGCTAGCTCGGGAAAAATAAAAGGGGGAAAATAAAGTGTCATACATGATTGCTTCGATTTTGTTTTATTTGATTCCTGTTCTGATTCTGGTGACCTTTGTGGTGAGCCTGGCTCTCTTTTTGGTGGAAAATGGGAAAAAGAGAAGGGAGGATCCTGCCTATCATCCCAAAAAGCAACAGACCGCAAAGGTCCTGATGATTGCTTCCGGTGTGGTTTTGGGGATCATGCTCCTGGTGGTGATCGGCTTCATCCTTCTTTTGATGACGGCGGTTGCCTTTATGTGAGGTGGCGCAATGAAAACCAAAACCTTTCTCTGGGTGTTTGGCATCCTTGTGGCGGTGTGCCTGATTTTGACGGTGGCTCACTTGGCGTATGCCGCCGATGCCTATTCCCGGGCTTCCATCATTCAGTTCGTCGCAAAGGAGTTGTGGTAAGGTGAAAAAGAAACTCTTTTGCCAAATCGCCGTCCTGCTTGCGGTGGTGCTGGTATTTGCCGCCTTCAACGGGAGTATGTATGCCCTTTTAACCGGGCGGCTCTACAACAATTTCAGCGATACGTCCCAGGCAAAAATGGTGGACGTTGGGAAATACCTGCCCTTTGAAGCCGAAAGCGACCTGGTGCGGCTGGATGGAGTGGAAAAGCTTTCCGGCGACCTGCCGGTGTTGGATGGGGCGGCGGCGCTGGTGCCGGTGTATGCCTCAATTGTGGAAAATCTCTACCCGGAGGGATCGGTGACCTACCAGGGGGGAAGCTTTTCGGATGACAACTATTATGGGGAAAACTTTGCCCCCGACAGCAAAATGCAGTACAAAAACACCGTCCGGGGCTACAAGGCCATTGTGGACGGGGATACCGATATTCTCTTCTGTGCCGCTCCCTCGGCGGAGCAAAAGGCCTACGCCGCCGAAGCAGGGGTGGAATTGGTGTACCAGCCGGTGGGACGGGAAGCCTTCGTCTTCTTCACCAATCACAAGAATCCGGTGGATAGCCTGACGGTGGAGGAAATTCGGGATATTTATGCCGGGGAAATCACCAACTGGCGGCAGGTGGGCGGCCCCAACCGTGTCATCAACCCGGTGACCCGCCTGGCGGGAAGCGGAAGCCAGTCCGCCATGGATTCCTTTATGAAGGGGCAGGAAATTGCTCCTAAATCCCCCCTGGCATTGACCGGAGGCTCTTTGGGCTTCTCTTTCCGGTATTACATGGATGGCATGGTGGGGGATGATGGGGTGAAAATGCTCTCCCTGAACGGAGTTTACCCCAGCCCGGAAAACATCAAAAACGGAACCTACCCGGTGACGGTGGAATTCTACGCCATCTACCGGGCGGATAACGAAAACGAAAATATCCCGGTCCTTCTGGATTGGCTCCTTTCGGAAGAAGGACAGCGGTTGATTGAAGAAAGCGGATACGTGGGACTTCAGTAAGAAAAAAGAACAGAACCTGTTGATGGTTCTGTTCTTTTTTAGTGGGGTTACAGCGTCAGCGTAAGGGTTTCACCAAACACCCGGAAACCCACCGACTCGGCAAGCTTTTGGGAGGGGGTGTTTTCCATGCCGGTGGCCCAGATGGGGCATTTGCCGCTTTGGATGATTTGAGAAATCGCCAAAAGGCAGGCATCGGCGGCGTACCCCTTTTGGCGGTAGTCGGGCAGGGTGTTGATACCGATCTCCTGGATGGTGTCTGACATGTAGGGCATACCGGGGGCATCGGTACAGCTGGCAAGGATGCCGTCTTCAATCACACCGCAACAGTAGCCCTTAGCGGAAATATCTTCAAAATATTCCTTGGCCCATTGGTCCTCTGTCTCGTCTCCAAAGGAGGGATAAAGGGCATTGTCAAAGGCCAGGTAAAGCCCGACATCCTTCTGGGTCAAAACCACCGCCCGGGTGGGTGCTTTTTGACTTCCTTCATAAACGTACTTGACTCCATGGTAGGGAGTTTTACCGAAGATATCAGCCAAAACAGGAACCATCTCGGCGGCAGTCATGCCGGGACGGAGAGCGGACCGTAAGGGTTCTATTTTCCCTTTGACCTTTTCACCGCAGGAAACGAAGGTGCGGTCGCCGGTATGCAAAAGCCAAAGGTCCATGGGATCGGAATAACCGTATTGGGTTTTGTTCCGTTCATCCGATTCTACAAAGATGATGTCCGCGGGACTATCGGCGATGACGTTTTCCCGGCCGATCCAGGCGGAGTAATAGGCCTGTGTCAGGGATAAGAAATTCATTTGTTTTCTTCCTTTTCCACCTCAAACCGCACCGTAAGGGTGTGGGAGGCGGCTTTTTCGGTTTTGTAGTAGATATGGAACTGGGGGGGCATGGTCACGTGGTAGGCTTCGGGTTCCCCTTTGTTCAGGTCGATGTCATAGTTGTCGGTAATCCGATCCAGGGTCATGGCAGGGTCGGGGAGAATGGTCAAAATGGCATTATCCCGTTCCACCAAAACCTTGCCATCCGATTCCCTGGGCATCACCAGGGTGTGGAGGGGATAGGTGACTTCCACCGGAGTGGCCGCTTCAATTTTGTCGGTGACCGTCATGCCGCCCTCGTCCAGGGAAATGGTGCGGAGATAGCTTGTGACCCTGCCTTCGTAGGCGGGGGTCAGGTCCATGGTGAAGTGTTTGCCTTCACCGTCAAATTCGGTAATACGGCAGGCGGTATGCTGGTCTGTCCCCTGACCCATGCCGTCAATGAGGGCGACGTTGTGGGCGATGGTGGTTTTGGTCCAGCCGAAGTGGTGCTTGCTGCCATATTGCCGTCCGAAATAACCGGAGGGGGAAATCAGTGCCTTGCCGCCGCAGAAGAGGGCAAAGGAGCCCTGGTCGGCGTGGCGGTGACTGTCGGCGGTGTAACGGGATGCCCGGGCCATGACACAAATGTCATCGGCGGAAGCCATGTCGGTATGGAGGACACCGTACCCCCCGTAGGGGAAGAGGGCGGCATTCTCTGCCTCGCCGGTGATGGTATTTTCGAAGGGGAGATCGCTCTTGGGCAGAAAAATATCCAAAAGATGAAGCCGGAAGTAGTCGGGGGCAGGAAGCTTTTTGCGCCGTTCCTCCAGAATGGGAGGACCAAAGCGTTCGGCGTAGACCCGGTAGGGATCCTGGGCAAAAAAGCCCGGCCATTCCGCATCCTCCGGGTGGCACCAGTAGCCGTCCCCGAAGGGGTGTACTTCGTAGGCTTCGTTGCAGAAATGCAGGAGATAGTGGGAATAACGCAGGTAGAAGGGGCGGCGGAACAGGCTGATGCCCGAAAAACGTTCCACGGCAGAGAAGAAGGGCAGATACCACTTGGTGTAGCTGGTGGAGTAGAAGGCACCCTCCGCCCAGGAACCGTCGGGACAGCCGTAGAAGGGGAAGATGCCGTTGTAAATATCCAGCACCAGTTCCAGCCAACCCACCAGGGTTTCGTCATCCTCCACCCCGGTACCCTTCAAAACCAGGGCCGCTTCCCCAAGGTAAGCCGGGAGCCGGCCCACGTGGGAATCGGAGGGGTTATGGATGTAGTCAATCCCCCGGATGCGTTCCTCGCATTGCTTTGCGTAAACCGCCACGGTGGCGGCCACGTAGCGCATCTGCTTTTCGGAAAGCAGGGGATGAAGCAAATCCAGCACCGCCGGTAGACACCGGGCGTTGCTGAGTCCCACCTCGTCCCCAAACTCCCCGTGGAGGGAGCAGGGACCCAGGGGGTTCATATCGCAAATGGTCAAAAGGAGCTCCTTGGCGTGGACCCCCGCCTTTTCGTCCCCGGTCAGGGCGTAAAGGAGGGCACAGGCCACCAGGTCCCGGTCGCAATAGTCCCGGTATGCCCCAAAAAATTCCCGGTAGGGGAGCTCATCCCCATCGTGGGCATAGCGGGGGGGAGTGGGCATGCCGTGGCGGTAGGCAAGCTCCGCATTGCGTTTCAGGGTTTGGAGTTCCCCGGCGTGGTCGCAGAGCAGGGTTTCAATATCCCCGGCGAAAAAGAGGTGCCGGGGTCGGCAAGCCGGAACACTGTCGAATACCTCCCTGGCGTTGGGACGGGTGAAGGTGACGGCATGCTGGCTGATGGTGAAATCCTGCCAGCCCCGTTCTTCGCCCTGGTGGGTGACCACGTTCCAGCTGTAACGGCCCGGGGCCCAGGGGGTGGTGGGGTAGATATAGTTTTTTTCGGTGGATTCGGCAAAGATTACGTCCCCCGCCTGGTTTTTCACGGTGACGGTGTAGCCGGTGGCTCCATCCACCGGAACCCAGATCAGGCAAGGGGTGGTTTCGTCGATCACCGTGCCGGGGGCGGGAAAGGGAAAGTTTTCGCGGGTGCTTCGCCGGGATAAAGGAAAGTTCATAGCTTAACTTCCTTTCGGGTTATTTTTTGTGGGAAAACCAGGTGTATTCGCCGCTGATCGGGTCAATGGAACCTACCTGTTTGGCGGGGACCCCCGCCATGATGGCGTAGTCGGGGGTGCTTTTGGTGACCACCGACCCGGCGCAAACCAGGTTGGCCTTTCCGAGCTTGACCCCCGGGGTGATGGTGACGTTGCTTGCAAGCCAGGAGCCGTCGCCAATGACAACGCTGTCATCCCCGTCCGGTTCGGTGCGGGCCGAAAACCAGCCGGTGGCGGCGTCAAATTTGTGGTTTCCTGCCACAACCGAGCAATGGGGACCGATGAGGACGTTGTCCCCAATGGTGACGTTGCCATTCAGGTAGCTATACAGGCCGATAAAGATGTTGTTGCCGATTTGGTGGAGGGGAATCCGGACGCAGGCCCCAGGGGCCACCTCCACGTTGTCGCTTTCAATGCCCATGATCCTACCCCGCTTCACGTTGTGGGGGTTGTCGTTGGTCAGGTGGATGTATTCGGTCAAAAGCTCAAAGAGCTCGTCGTTTTGGTCAATCTTCAGTTCCCGTGCCATAGAGGTCTCCTTTTATTCTACAAAGCTGACCAGATTGGTCATGTCCTTGCGCTTTTTGGGGCGAATGGGATCCCCCTCCTTGGGGTAACCCAGGGTGATGATAAGCCGCACCGGGGCATCCAAGCGGCAAAGCTTCCGGACCTTGCTGTCGTCAAACCAACCCAAAATGCAGGTGCCAAGACCCTGGGCGGCGGCTTCGGCGGTCAGGTAGGCGGTGGCAATACCGATATCCATGGAGCGGTAGTCGTTGTTTTTGATCTTGGCTCCGAAGGCGGCGGTTTTGACGTAGGGCTTTTCGGAAATGACGATCATGATGGGGGCGTTGACAGCGAACTTGTTTATGCCGCCCATGCCCAAAGTGGCTTTGGCCACCTCTCTGGCAATGTCGCCCCGGCAAACCGTCAGGTGATAGGGCTGCCCGTTGCAGGCAGAGGGAGACAAGCGGGTGGCTTCCAAAATGGCCTGGAGCTTTTCTTCCTCCACCGGACGGGTGGGATCGTAGCTGCGGCAGGATTGGCGGGTGAGGGCGATTTCGGTGAAATTCATGGAAAACTCCTTATTCCTTCTCGTTGGTCAGGTTGTAGGTGGGGTAGAGCTCCCGCCACACGTCGGTGTGGGCTTCGCAGTCCAGGTAGTGGCCGAAATTGGCGTCCTGTCTCTCGGTGGAGCCGGGGGCGAAGGCGTTGGCAAGAACCCGGCGGTAATTTTCTTCGTTATTTACGCAGAAGGTGTGCCAGCCGTTCTTCCAACGGCCATCCTTACAGGCGGCTTCCCGGTCCCGGAAGGCGGCCATGATGGCTTCCTTTTCCTCCCCTTCCACCAGGGTGATGCCCACTTCGGTGTTTTTGTGGGGAATGAATTCGATTTCGCCTGTGACGGTGTCGTAAACCACCGCCACGCCGGTGTTCCACAGGGGATCCCGGTCGGGCCAGACAAAGTGGGTGTTGCCCTGGCCGTAAAGGATGTGACCGCCCTCAAATTCCTCGTAGGTGCCGATGCAATGGCTGTGCTGACCAATCACCAGATCTGCCCCGCTCTTCACCAGGGTCCGGCAGAGCTTGCGGAGTCTGGGGGAGGGGTATTGGCACATTTCCTTGCCTCCGTGGTAGATGACGATGACCTTGTCGCAGGTCTTTTTGGCCTCTCGGACGTCCAGGGGGGTGTCGAATTCATCGAAGGGACGGGAACCCATCCGGTCCTCCAGGGCGTAGGAGTATTCGTGCTCACAAACCGTAATCAGGGCGATCTTCTGGCCGCCCTGCTCGATGACCAGGGTTTTTCTGGAGTCGTCGTAGTTTTCGCCAAAACCGGTGTAACCCACGCCGGCCTTGTCCAGGGCGGCGATGGTATCCCGGTAACCTTCAATGCCAAAGTCGAAGATGTGGTTGTTGCTGAGTCCCACACAGCTAACCCCCAGGGAGGCCAGTAGCTGGGCGGTTTCTGCCGGGGCTTTCAGGTTGGGCCCGAACTTCTCGATGGCGTGATCGCTTTCGGTCAGGGCGCATTCCAGATTGGCAAAAATATAGTCCTTGTTTTCAAAAATGGGCAGGGTGTTGCCAAACAGAGCATCCAGGTTTTGTTCCCGGAACAGGTGGGCGTTGACGCCGGTGGGGCTGATGTCCCCAAGAATCAGCATTTTCATATAGCTACCTCCACGTGGTTTGTTTTCTGGTATCATTATGACACAATCATACTTGATTTGCAATCGTTTTTTGGGTAAACATCTATTTGCAACGCAAACAAAATATGATACAATATAGGTAACTCCATAACGGACAGTTCGTGACCATCCTGTCCTTAAATAAAACTACGGGAAGCTCCTTTGGGAGGGGAAGCAGTGCGATCCGATGGTCCGGGTCGCTTTTTGTTTCAAAAGGAACTTCGGAAAGCGTGAGAAGATGAATGAGATCCTGCTTATGGGGTCGGTGGTGCTGATTTACGGCATGGTGCTTTTGGCATACCGACTCTTTGGCAAAACCGGCATGTACGTCATGACGGTGATCGCTACGATCCTTGCCAACATTGAAGTGCTGATTTTGGTGGATGCCTTTGGCATGAACCAGACCCTGGGCAACGTCATGTTCGCCTCCACCTACCTGGTGACCGATATCCTCAGTGAGAACGAGGGGAAAAAGGTCGCCGCCCGGGCGGTGTGGGTCGGGGTCTTTACTTCGGTTTCTATGCTGCTTTTTACCCAATACTGGCTCCTTTACACGCCCGCCGCCTCCGACTGGGCTATGCCTGCGGTGGAGACGGTTTTCCAGACTACCCCGCGGCTGATGCTGGCGAGTTTTTTGGGATACATCGTTTCCCAACG
>JAFYNU010000534.1 GCA_017547975.1 Clostridia bacterium | reverse complement strand
GGTGGTGGTATGATGGGGAGGAGTGAAATTGACAAGGAGGGTGCGTTGCATGACGACCCGTAAATTCAAGGTGACCGGCATGAGCTGTGCGGCCTGCTCCGCCTCGGTGGAACGGGCGGTGGGACGGTTACCCGGCATGGAAAAGGTGTCGGTGAGCCTGCTTGCCAAGCTGATGCTTTGCGAATATGACGAAACAAAGGTAACACCCAAGGATATCAAGAATGCGGTGGCAAAGGCGGGGTTCAAGGCCAGGGAAGAAAAGGATGCTCCCGATGCCGAACCCAAGGGGGATGGCCTTCCCTCGGTGAAGACCCGGTTGATTGCCTCGGTGGCCATTCTGGTTCCCCTGATGTACCTGTCCATGGGACACATGCTGTCCCTGCCCCTGCCGGGTTTTCTCTCCGGCATCAATCTGGCCCTGGGGCAGTTCCTTTTGGCCCTGATGGTGGCCTATCTCAATCGAAAATTCTACGTTTCGGGCTTCAAAGCCCTTTGGCACCGTTCCCCCAACATGGACACCCTGGTGGCCCTGGGGTCGGCGGCGGCCTATATCCACGGCATTGCCACCCTGTTTTTGATGGGAAATTCCCTCATGGCGGGGGAGGTGGAGCCGGTGCACCGCATGAGTCATCAGCTCTATTTTGAATCGGGAGCCATGATCCTGACCCTGGTGACCGTGGGTAAGCTCCTGGAGGAACGCAGTAAGGACCGCACCGGGGACGCCATCAGCCGTCTGGCAAAGCTGGCGCCAAACCGGGTCACCGTCCTGCGGGAAGAGGCGGAAGCGGAAATTCCCGCCGAGGAGCTTCGGGTGGGGGACCTGATGGTGGTCCGCCCCGGGGAAAAGCTTGCCGCCGACGGCATCGTGGTGCGGGGCAACGCCGCCCTGGACGAATCCTCCCTGACCGGGGAAAGCGTGCCCCGGGACGTGGGGGAGGGGGACCGGGTCCTTTCCGCCTCCATCAATACCACAGGGCACCTGGTGGTGCGGGCCGAACGGGTGGGCAAGGAAAGCACCCTTGCCAAAATTATGGAGCTGGTGGAAAACGCCGGCGCCGAAAAGGCCCCCATTTCCCGCATGGCCGACAGGGTCAGCGGGGTCTTCGTACCGGTGGTTATGGGTATCGCCGCCGTCACCTTCGTCACCTGGCTCCTTTTGGGTGAAAGTATCGGTACCGCCCTGGGCTATGCCATTGCGGTATTGGTAATCTCCTGCCCCTGCGCCCTGGGTCTTGCCACGCCGGTGGCGGTGACCGTGGCGGCGGGCCGCATGGCGGAAAACGGAATGCTCATCAAATCGGCCGCCGTGCTGGAAGCCATGGCCCGCATGGATACGGTGGTTCTGGATAAAACCGGCACCCTCACCGAAGGGAAGCCGGAGGTCAGCGGCATCTGGACCTGTGGCATGGAGGAAAAGGCCTTCCGGTCCCTGGCCGCCGGGCTGGAAGCCGGGAGCAATCATCCCTTGGCCCTGGCCATCCGGGAGGGGGCGGAGCCCTGCGCCGCCGAAGCCTTCCGGGAAATCCCCGGCAAGGGGATTCTGGCGGCGGCGGACGGGGTGGAATACGCCGCCGGCTCGCTGAAATGGATGGGCGAGCTTGGGGTAGACCTGACCGGAGCCCCGGACTTCATCCGATCCGCCGAAGCGGAGGGGAAGAGCCTGGTTTTCGTGGCCGCCGGGAAGGAAGCGGTGGGAGCCGTGGCCCTTTCCGACCGGGTGCGGGAAAGCTCCCCGAAAGCAATAGAAGAATTGAAAGCATTGAAAATCCGCACCGTTATGCTTACCGGGGACAATCCGGGCAGTGCCCGGACGGTGGCAAATAAGCTTGGCATTGACGAAGTCATTGCCGGGGTTCTGCCGGACGGAAAGGCCGACGTGATCCGAAAGCTGAAGGCCGAAGGCCGCCGGGTGGTTATGGCCGGGGACGGCATCAACGATTCCCCTGCTCTTGCTTTGGCGGACGTGGGCATGGCGGTGGGGGGCGCGGCCGATATCGCCGCCGATTCCGCCGACGTGATCCTGATGAAAAACGACCTGCGGGACGTGGCCTGCGGCATTGCCTTTGCCAAAACCACCCTCGTGAACATCAAGGAGAACCTCTTTTGGGCCTTCTTCTATAACACCATCGGCATTCCGGTGGCGGCGGGGGTATTGAGCTCCTTCGGCATCGTCCTTTCTCCCATGCTGGGGGCGGCGGCCATGAGTATGAGCTCGCTTTTTGTGGTTACAAACGCCATGCGTTTGTTGAAGAAAAAATGGTAATTTGATGGGGAAACTTCCCGGAAAGGAAAAGAATATGAAGAAAATTGTTATGGAAGGCCTGCACTGCGCCAACTGCTCCAAACGGGTGGAAAAAGCCCTGGCGAAGATCGGCGGCAAAAAGCTGACCGTGTCCCATGTGGACGGGGTCGCCCAGGGGGAATTCAAACCCACCGTCACCGACGATGCCATCAGGGAAGCCATCGAAGCCCTGGGCTTTGTGGTGAAGGGAATTGAATGATACGAAAAGGCCCGTTGGGGCCTTTTTTGTATCATTGATAATTGCGAAGCATCCATTTTCAACTTCCCGCCCGATTTCTCTTGCCTTTTTCGGCGGGGGATGGTACAATAGTCGGGTACTATGGATTGGGAGGACGAACATGAAATTACTTCTCGATATATTTTTGACCTTCGCCCGGATCGGTTTGTTCACCTTCGGGGGCGGGTATGCCATGCTACCCATGCTGGAGCGGGAGCTGGTGGAAAAAAAGCATTGGGTCACTGAGGAAGACCTGGCGAACTACTTTGCCATCGGCCAATGCACCCCGGGTATCATTGCGGTGAACACCGCCACCTTCACGGGGCACAAGCTGAAAAAAATCCCCGGCGCCATTTTTGCCACCCTGGGCGTGATCTTCCCGTCGGTGGTGATCATTCTTTTCCTGGCGGCCTTTGTGACCCACTTTGCGGAAATTGAGTGGGTACAGCATGCCTTCGCCGGCATCCGGGCCTGCGTTTGCGTGCTGATCTTCTTCTCGGTGCTCAAGCTTGGCAAAAAGTCGGTGAAAAACCTTCTCACCTGGGGGGTCTTCCTGGTGGTGCTGGCCCTGGCTATGTTCACCAACCTCTCTACGGTATTGCTCGTGATCGCGGTTGGCATATTCGGTGTGATCTTCACCGCCCTGAAGGAAAGGAGAAAAGCCCAATGATGACCATTTTGCGGCTCTGTGCCGAATTCTTTATGACGGGCCTTTTCGCCGTGGGCGGCGGCCTGGCCACCCTGCCCTTCCTCTATGAAATCGGGGAAAAAACCGGCTGGTACACCGACACCGACGTGCTGGATATGTTAGCCATTTCGGAATCCACCCCCGGCCCCATCGGGGTCAACATGGCCACCTACGCGGGCTACGGCGTTTCGGGGGTTCCGGGCGGGATCTGCGCCACCCTGGCGCTGGTTTTGCCCTCGGTGATCATTTCGGTGATCATTTCCGGCTTCCTGGAAAAATTCAAGGGCAATTCCCTGGTGCAGGGCACCTTTGGGATTCTGCGGCCCGCCTCCACCGCCCTGATCACGGCGGCGGGACTGGGGGTGGCCTGGAAGGTCTTCTTCCCCCAGGGTCTTGGCACCGGCAACCTTTGGAATATGCTCTTCGCCGTCATCGACTACAAGGCGCTGATTCTTGCGGCGGTGATTGTCCTGGTGATGACCTTCTGGAAGTAGGTAAACCCCATCCTGCTGATCGTAGCCTCTGCGGTGGTGGGTGTGATATTCAGCTTATAAACAAAAAAATCGGTGCTCC
>JAFYNU010000533.1 GCA_017547975.1 Clostridia bacterium | reverse complement strand
GGAAGCCCGCCGCCGGGAGTACGCCATGGAAACCATGGAGATCTACACCCCCATTGCCCACCGGCTGGGTATCACCCGGTTGGAGCACGAAATGGAGGACACCTGCCTTCGCACCCTGGATCCCATTGGCTACCAGGAAATTCTGGATGGACTGGAATCCCGCAAGGCCAACGACGACTTCCTGGCCTCCATCGCCGCCCACATCGAAGAGGTGATGGCCGGGGCGAATATTCCCTGCAAGGTGGCAAGCCGGGAAAAGAACATTTACTCCATTTACCGCAAGCTTTTCGTGCAAAACCGCTCCCTGGACGACATTTACGACCTTTACGCCCTGCGCATCATCGTGGACACCAAAACCGACTGCTACAACGTTTTGGGGTTGATCCACGACATGTATAAGCCGGTGCCCGGGCGCTTCAAGGATTACATTTCCACCCCCAAGCCCAACATGTACCAATCGCTGCACACCACCGTCATGAGCCGGGACGGAGTCAGCTTCGAGGTGCAGATCCGCACCTGGGACATGCACTACGTGGCGGAATACGGCATTGCCGCCCACTGGAAATACAAGCACGGGCTCAAGGGCGGGGTTTCCGCCGACGACGAAAAGCTGGCCTGGATCCGCAAGCTCATGGAATCCCAACAGGACAGCGACGCCGACGACTTTATCCACAGCATGAAGGTGGACCTTTTTGACGATGAGGTCTACGTTTTCACCCCCAAGGGGGACGTAATCGCCCTGCCGGTGGGCAGTAACCCCATCGACATGGCCTACGCCATCCACTCCGCCGTTGGCAACCGCCTGGTGGGTGCCAAGGTGAACGGCCGGATGGTTCCCATCGACTACACCCTGAAAAACGGGGAGGTTTGCGAGATTCTCACCTCCTCCGCCTCCCGTGGACCCAGCCGGGACTGGCTGGCCATCGTAAAGACCGGCGAAGCCCGAAACAAAATCCGCCAATGGTACAAGAAGGAAAAGCGGGAGGAAAATTTGGCCCTGGGCCGGGATATGCTCATGGGCGAAATCAAAAAGCAACGGCTCTCCCTCAGCATTATGGAGGAAACCGAAGCCATCAACAAGGCCGCCGCCAAGCTATCCTACAAATCCGCCGAGGATCTGATCGCCGGCATCGGCTACGGGGGCATCACCCCCCAGCGGGCCCTGAACCGCATCAAGGACGAGCTGGCCGCCATGGCCAAGGACACCCCCGCCGGCATTGACACCGATACCGCCCTGGAGGCGGTGTTTGAAAAGGCCAGGCTGAAGGAGCCCCCCGCTTCTGGCATTCTGGTGGAGGGACTCAATTCCTGCCTGATCAAATTTGCCAAGTGCTGTACCCCGGTGCCCGGGGACGAAATCGTTGGCTTTGTGACCCGGGGCTACGGGGTTTCGGTGCACCGGGCATCCTGCCGCAACATGGCAAACGTGGCCTTCCGGGAGGGGGACGAGGACAACCGTCTGGTGAACGTGCACTGGCACGTGCATCAGGGTGCCACCTTCCCCGCCTCCATCGTGGTTATGGCCCAGGACCGGTTCGGCCTTTTAGCCGACATTGCCAACATCATCGCCAACATGCGGGTGGCCATTGGCAGCATGAACACCAGGCCGGGACAAAACGGCTTTGTGGAGCTCTATTTTTCCATCAACGTCACCGACCGGACCCAGCTGGACAGCATGCTCAAGCGTATCCATGCGGTGCGTTCGGTGATTGAAGTCAAGCGGGTGGGCTGAGTTCCCCCGCTTTTTTTGAGCAAAAGGAGAAGCATTATGATCGCTGTGATTTCCCGGGTGAAAAACGCCACCCTCCGGGTGGAGGGTGAGATCGTATCCAAAATCGGCCCGGGTTTATTGGTATATCTCTGCGCCGAGGTGGGCGACACCCCCGCCGACGGGGAAAAGCTGGCCCATAAGGTGGGCGGCCTGCGGATTTTTGAGGACGAGGCCGGGAAAATGAACCTGGACGCCGCCAAGGTTGGGGGCGAGTTCCTGGTGGTTTCCAATTTCACCCTGGCGGGCAACATGGAAAAGGGGTTCCGGCCCAGCTTCATTGGCGCCGAAGTCCCCGCCATCGCCTCCCCCGCCGTGGACAAATTTGCCGACCTTCTCCGGGCCCAGGGGCACACCGTGGCCCAGGGCATTTTCGGAGCCGATATGCAGATTGAAAACACCGCCGACGGCCCCATCACCCTGGTGGCAAGGGCCCGGGACGGAAAGGTATTGGCCTGGTAAAGACCAAATCATGGACGTACCGTCCATGATTTGGCATGATATATTCCCCCTGGTGGGGAATATGATATACGGCAGAGCCGTGTGAAATATGGCCTCGCGGCCATGTGAAATATTTCCCGAAGGGAAATGTTGCGGTAGGCGGCCTCCCGCCGCTCCATTTGATGGAGAATACAGGTATATGGGTTCCCCCAGGCCGGGAGACCCGGCCCCTACATTGTCAATTATTTTACAAAGAGAGAGATAGAACGCATGAAAATCCAGACCTTTGTGGTGGGGAAACTCCGCACCAACTGTTACTTGGTTTACGACGAAAAAAGCCTTGAGGCTTCGGTGGTGGACCCGGGTGGAGACTACCAGAAGATTCAGCGCTTTCTGGACGAAAACCAGCTGAAACTGAAAAACATTTTCCTGACCCACGGCCATTTCGACCACATTCTGGCGGTGGCACAGCTTCGGGAAGCCACCGGCACCCGGGTGGTAATCCACAAGGCGGATGCGGGTATGTTGGAAACCGCCGACGACAACATGTACATGTCCATCATGTCGGAGCCCTTCCGCCGGGTGAAGGCCGACATTCTGCTTTCCGGCGGGGAGAAGACCTAGGTGGGCACCGTGGAGGCACAGTTCCTGCACACCCCGGGTCACACCCCCGGTTCGGTTTGCATTTTCATGGATAACGTCATTTTCACCGGGGATACCCTCTTCAAAAATGACATTGGCCGCACCGACCTGGAGGGGGGCAGCGACCTGGATATGAAATATTCCCTGCGGACCCTCTACGACCTGGAGGACGATTACATCCTCTACCCCGGCCACTACAACTCCACCACCCTGTTCGCCGAAAAGAAAAATAACCCCTATCTGCGGGATGCGGGGATTCGGGGGTACGAGCTGTGAAACTCTTCCTCCGTGGTACCGATGCGGTATTCGCCGTGGAACAAACGGCCCTGATGCTTTTTCCCGAGCTTTCTCCCCGCTATGCCCCGGGCAAAGCGGTGAAGCAGGGGAACTATGCCATTGTTACAAAAAATCCCGCCTACGCCGAAACCCGCTTGGTGATCAACGGGCGCCAGACCTTCGGCCGTGCCCCCTTCTTCTTAGGAGATGACAAGCGGGCGGAGCAGTATGCCATCAAAACCTCCTTTTACCAGGCCGCCCTGCAGCATCTTCCCGAAAAGCCCCTGTGGGGCTCCCTGACCGGGGTGCGCCCGGCAAAGGCCGCCATGGAACTGCGGCACGCCGATGCCAAAACCATTGAAAACTATCTGATCCGCCACTATGACCTGTCGGATGAAAAGGCATCCCTCACTGCCGAGGCGGTGCTGGCCGCAGGTGAGGCCGAAAAAAAGGCTGTTGACGGCACTTACGCCCTTTATATCAACATCCCCTTCTGCCCCACCCGGTGCCGCTACTGCTCCTTTATCACCAGGGCCGGCGCCGACGAACAAACCATCCGCAAGTACGTCACAGCCCTTTTGGGCGAGCTCGCCGAAAAGTGGGAAACCATGTCCCAAAAGAAGCTGGTTGCCTTTTACATGGGGGGCGGCACCCCGGCGGTTCTGGAGCCCTGGGACTTCCAGCGAATTTTTGAGCAATTGAAGCACCTTCCCGGCTGGGATGAGGCCGAAAAAACCGTAGAACTGGGCCGAACCGACGTGACCACCGTGGATAAGATCCTGGTCTGCCACACCTATGGCATTCGAAACGTCTCGGTCAATCCTCAGAGCATGACCCCCGAAGTTTTGGAACTTGCGGGGCGTCCCGGTTCTCTGCACCGTTTTCACAACATATTTGATTTCTGCCGTATGGGTGACGGCATGAATATCAACTGCGATCTGATCGCCCTGCTTCCCGGCGCGTTCATGATGTTCGTGGTGACCTCGTTCATCCTGTGGACTTCACCCGCGCACGG
>JAFYNU010000532.1 GCA_017547975.1 Clostridia bacterium | reverse complement strand
AGCCGATGTGTTCGGGGCGGAGACCGGTAACCCCGTTGCGCTTTTCCTGCCAGGCGATGATGGAATCAAAATATTCCGCCCGGGGTTCAAAATAGCCGAAGGCGGGGTGCTTCACCCGCTCCGCAATGGCTTCGCACACGGTGGGGACCGTGGGAAAATTCATGTCGGCTACCCACATGGGGATGGCGTCAAAGCCTTCCTTGGGGGCGCCGGGGGCCCAACCGGTACCAAGGGAATCGATGGCAATGGCGTCCTTGCCCTGCCGGTCCATGATGGAGGTAAAGTCGTATTTCATGGTGAAAACTCCTTGTGAAAAAACAGAATGGAATTTTTGTTGAATATCATTATAGCAAAATCAGATAAAAAAGTAAACAGAAAACCGGGAAATATTGCTTTGGAGCACATATCAGGAAAACACAGTCTGCGCCTCTTGTTTGTATTGCATTCCGCCATAGGTTTTGCTATAATGAAAAAAACGAAAAGAAAAGGTGACACTATGGCGAAATTCATCGCGAAAAAAGAACAAACCAGCGGCATCGCACTGGGAGGAATCGGCACCGGTTCGGTGGAGGTATTCCCCGATGGGGAATTTCACCAGTGGCAGATCGCAAATCCGCCCCGCTGGGCATCCCGGTCGGACGCCAGGGTTGTGGACGATGGGGAAGGGAGCACCGGCGCCCTGTCCTTTTGGGTGAGGACCCAAACCGAAGGAGAGGCGCCCATTGTCCGCAAGCTCGGCATGAAAACCGATGCGGAGGACTTTACCTACCGGATGTTCGCCTGGAACAAGCCGGTGGAGGAGATCGAATTTGAGGGACGATTCCCGGTGTGTGACCTTTCCTACCGCGATCGGGCACTTCCCATCGGCCTATCCCTCCGGGCTACCGCCCCCTTCGTACCCCACCACACCCGGGAAAGCGCCACACCGGGCTTCTACATGGATTTTACCCTGGAAAATCCCACCGAAAGGCCGGCGAGGGTGAGCTTGCTGGCCGCATTGGAACCCAATTTCTGCAACGCAGGGGGTTCTGTCAATTCGGTATTTACCCATGGGGATGCCACCGGCATCTTTTTGAATACCCCCCACCTGGAGCATTGGGAAGAGGGGTACAGGGATCCCAACCGGGGTTCTCTGTGTCTTGCGGCGCAAGGAGGAGAGGTCAGCTACATCACCGGGGAGCACTTCCGCTATCTACGGGAATTTGTGGGTCGTTCTCCCTTCGGGGTGACCCAGGAATCCTTCCTCTTCGACTTCCGAGAAAAGGGAAGACTTCCCTCGTCGGATATCGGCACCCGCCCGGTGGAACTGCCCAAAAAGCCGGAGGAGCTCACCGACCAAGCCCTGGAACGTTATACCGATATCATGACCGCCTACCCCTTTGCGGTCTCCATTCTGGAACGGGTGCGCCGTATCCGGCCGGACTTCCCCGCCTCCCGCCAAGACCGTGTGGATTTCATTGCCGCCTGCGGGGAACACATGGAGCGTATGGGGAAGGAATTTGGGTCCCTGGCTCTCTGCTCCAGCCTGGAGCTTTTGCCAGGGGAGGTGAAGCGGGTCCGGTTCGTATTGTCCTGGTACTTCCCCAATCACTTCGGGGAATACCATAACCGTTTGGGCCATTATTACGAAAACTTTTTCCGAAATGCCCGGGAGGTCAACGAATACCTGATGGATCACGGGGAAATTGCGGAAAAGGCCGGAGCATTTGCAGAGCTGCTTTACAAAACCAACCTGCCGGAGGTGTATCCGGATGCCTGGAGCAGCCACCTTTCCACCATTGTGAAGGATTCCTGGTACCTCCAAAACGGGAAATTCGGCCTGT
>JAFYNU010000531.1 GCA_017547975.1 Clostridia bacterium | reverse complement strand
TTTCGGCTGTTTGAGGCACCTTTTCTTCCACAAACCAACGTCCGTTTTCAAAGAAAAGGTGGGTGATTTTGTTTCTGATCCGGCATGAAAATCGTGTTCCGCATCCCCCCGCCTTCAAACTGGCGGCAGGACGTGTCTCTATCACCTTGTCCACGGTGAAGGTGGTTCCGTCCCGCCAGTGAATCGCCAGGGGACGAAGCTTGCCGTCCGGTTCGTAGGCAGCGGTGACGGCCACGAAGGTTTTAATCAGGTTGTAAGCGTTAGGCATTTGATCCTCCTAAATCAGGTGGGGATCCGGCGGAGGCGCTGAATCCTGTGAAAAATCAAGTCCGGTCAGGTTGGGATCCCGCAGCATGGAGGCCCGGCGCAGGGAAAGGTAGCCAAACCGGCGTCGCAGGTCATCCACGGTACGATCCAGGGTGATGCGCTTTTCCCGAAGATAGGATTGACCGGTTAAGGTAAGCTGGTATTCCTCGTTTTCCGGAACCAACTCCGAAAGACGTACGCCCACCGAGCGAAGACCCAATCCCCGGGATACGGCCAATTCCATAGGAGAGAGAAGACGGATGGCCGCATCCCGAATTTCCAGGGAGAGATTGGTGGGTTCCGGCAGGGTGGTCTGCCGTTCAAAATGGGAAAGGTTGCTGTATCGCAGGTACAGGCTGACCGTTCGACCGCACAATCGATGGGCACGTAGACGGGTTCCCACTGCATCGGAAAGCAGGGCGATGACCGCCCTGGCATCCTCGTTGGTGGTGATATCCCGGGGGAGGGTGGTGCTGTGGCCAATGCTTTTGATTGGATCCTCTTCGCCGAGTTTACGGACCGGCCCCAATCCGACGCCCTTGGCGTATTGCCCCAGGGCAACCCCCGTCTTTCCCAAAATGGAGTGAAGAAAAATCGGGTCTGCCCTGGCAAGGTCTCCAATGGTTTCAATGCGGTAGCTGTGGAGACGCCGGGTGGCGGCGGTGCCGCAAAATAACAGGTTGGAAACCGGCAGTTTGTACACCACGTTAGGAATGGCATCCCCCAGGAAAACGGTGGTGGCATCCGGTTTTTTGTAGTCGGATCCAAGCTTGGCATAAATTTTGTTATCGGCAACCCCAATGGAGGCGGTAATACCGCACTCTTCGTAAATGATTCGGCGAATCCGGTCGGCAATCGATTTACCATTCTCCCCGGTCACGTCCAGCCAGGCTTCGTCCAACCCAAAGGGCTCCACCCAGGGGGTGAAACGGGTGTAAATTGCCCGAACCCGTCGGGCGTAACGCAGATAGATTTCGTGCTGGGCTTCCACTGTGATCAGCTCGGGGCACAGCTTGCGTGCCTCCCAAACGGTAAGGCCGGTTTTGATGCCGTAGCACTTGGCAAGCTGGTTTTTTGCCAGGATGATACCGTGTCTGGCTTCGATGGAACCGCAAACAGCCACGGGCTTATCCCGAAGCTCGGGGTGCAATGCGCATTCCACCGATGCGTAAAAGGAGTTCAAATCGGAATGCAGAATGACAGGCTGCAAGTAAATCACCACACAAAACAAATGTTTGGAATCTGACAATATCATACCATAATAAACAAATGTTTGTCAAGCGGAAAATTTTGACCGTGCTGTGCGGTCATGTAAAAAGGTGAGAATTCGCTAACAAAAAGAGCGGAAAACAAGGAAGGATCTTGCTGAAATAGGG
Source organism: Clostridia bacterium (assembly GCA_017547975.1). Taxonomy (GTDB): domain Bacteria; phylum Bacillota; class Clostridia; order Oscillospirales; family QAMX01; genus RUG11797. The sequence continues at coordinate 676 of JAFYNU010000531.1, read as the reverse complement.
GGATTTCAGCAAGATCCTTCAATCTGTGTGATTGTGTGTACTTGTGTGCGATTCTTCAAAGGAGATCTTTTGCAGCATTCTGCAGGCGTGCGGATAAAAGTCCGTAACGCTCGTGACGGCGGCTGTTTTCTACCATGGTAGCAATGGAATCCTCCCGCCCCACCAGAATCAGCATATTTTTGGCTCTGGTCATGGCGGTATAAAAGAGGCTCCGGTTCAAAAGACGGGATCGGAGCAGGGTTGCGCCGAAGATGACCACCGGATATTCGCTTCCCTGTGCTTTGTGGACCGTGGTGGCGTAGGCAAGCTCCAACTGATCCAACATATCGAAGGTGTAGATGGCGGTTCGCTCATCGAAGCGAATTACCATTTGCTTGGCCTCCTTATCAATGGAGAGGATGATGCCGGTATCTCCATTGAAAATGCCGGTTCCCATTTCGGTGGAGTCGTTTTTGCGCCATTCCAGCTCGTAGTTGTTGGCAGTTTGCATCACCCGATCTCCTTCACGGAACAGGGAGAAGGAGGATTTGACTTCACGTTTGTGCTGGGAGGGGGGATTTACTGCCGCTTGCAGCATGGGGTTGAGCATTTCGGTACCTCCCTCATCCCGGCGGTTGGGGAGAAGTACCTGAATATCCTCCGGCGGAATCTGCATCCGATTGGGCAGGCGGTTGGT
>JAFYNU010000530.1 GCA_017547975.1 Clostridia bacterium | reverse complement strand
TGGCCCCGGCAATGCGGTCGGGCATGATGGTATATTCGGCGGGCGAAAGGGGCTTTCCCCCTTCGATATGTAAAACCGAACTCCCCTCCCCGGTGATTCTTGCTCCGGCCTTTCTCAAAAAGTGAACCAGGTCTTCAATTTCCGGTTCCCGGGCGGCGTTGATGATCCGGGTCACCCCCGGAATGCCGGTGGCGGCCAGAAGAATATTTTCGGTGGCGCCAACACTGGGAAAGGAGAGATGGATCTCCCTGGGACTTCCCACCCCGGCGCAGTCGATGCGTCCCCCCTCGTCCCGGACGGTGTAGCCAAGCTCCCGCAGGGAGGAAAGGTGCAGGTCGATGGGCCGCGGGCCCAGTTCGCAACCACCGGGTTATCCATGGCAAAGTGGCTCACACCCGAAGGAACACCCGCAGGGTTCTTCCCTCCGCCCCGTCCCCGGGGTCGAGAACCACCATTTTTTCAATCAGAAGCCGGGCCGCCGCTTCTTCCCAGCCACCGGCATCCACATCCTCGGGCAGGGCCGGCAATTCCGGCTCTTTCATCAGCTTTTGACGCATTTTTTCGAAGAAGTCAGAGCTGACCCTTCCTTCCAAAAAATCCTCGTACAGGCTCTCCAGGGACGGCCGATCGGGCTTGCTTTTTATCTCCCCCCGATGGGTATGATAAAAGCCCCGGACTGCACCCCGCACCGCCCCATGCAGATCCGCAAGGGCAACGCGGTGGGAGGAACAGGCCGCCGGTCCTTTCCTGTGCCATTTTGGGCAAACCAGGGCGGTTTCCCGCCCGGGACGGTTCCGGACCATCAACCGGCTTCCGCATCCGCCGCAAAACACCATTCCCCGGTAGGGCGAGACCTGTCCGGCCCCCCGGGTGCTTTCCCGCAGTTTCACGGCGGCGATACGGAACAATTCCTCCGAAATCAGTTCCTCGTGAGCCTTGGGAAATACGTATCGCTCCGATGGTTCGGTTTCGATTCGGGTTTTATTTTTGAAGCTTTTTCCCACGGTTTTGTGGTTGATTTTGGTGCCAAGGTAGCACACGTCCCCCAAAATCCGCCGAACGCTTCCTGCGCTCCAGGCAGGGGCGGCACCACGGATTCCCTTCCCCATGGAGGGGGTGGGGATTCCTGCCCCATTCAATCTCCCGGCAATTTCTCCGGTGGAGCATCCTGCCGCAAATTCGCGGAAAATACGCCGTACAACCGGCGCCGTTTCCGGATGGGGCACCAGTCGGTTCCCCTCCCGTTGGTAGCCATAGGGCGGCGAAATCAGGAAATCCCCCGCCGCCATTTTGTGATAGAGGACACCCCGGATTTTCCGGCTGTCCTCCTTAGCCCGCATTTCGTGAAACCAGGCTTCCAGGGGAAACAAATCTTCGTTGTAGGTACCCCCGGCAAAACAAAGCTCCACACCGCACCCCGCAAGGAATTCGGTAAACAGCAGGCTTTCCTTCAGATTGCGGCCCAGGCGGGAGGCGTCCTTCAAAAGCAGACGGTCAATCTCTCCCCCGGCGGCCATCGACTTCACCCGATCCAACCGACCGAAATCGGTGCCGGTCATATCGTCATCCTCCAGGATGCCCACGATTTCCCCAAGATGATGCTCGGCGGCGTAGCGCAGAAGCATCTCCCGCTGGGTATCGATGCGGTCCCGATGCTCTCCGCCTTCGTCCCGGCTTTCTCTCACGTAGAGAAGGACCCTTGGCGGCACTCTTTATTATACCATACCTTTCCCCAAAATTGAAGTAGTATTTCCTTCCTTTTCGATGGTATTCCTCCGCAAAACGGCTTCCATCACCCTTTCCCGTTCCTTTTTGGTGCTTTCCTTCGCCTTCACAAATTCCAACCGGATTTTCTCCCTGCTTTTTTTCAAATCCATCTTGCAAAATTCTCCCCGGAATATTATAATAGGTGACACCCCATCCCCCGCTTTACCCGGGGAAGGGAATTCCTTCCATGTTATGACAAAGGATAATCGAAATATGACCATTCATGAAGAAAAAGCAAGAGATTTGTTCCTGCAAGGCTACAATTGTGCCCAATCGGTCTTTACCGCCTTCTGCGATATGACCCGGATTCCCCAGGAGGACGCTCTGCGTCTTTCCAGCTCCTTCGGCGGGGGCATCGGCCGCCTGCGGGAGGTTTGCGGTGCCGTCAGCGGCATGGAGATGGCTCTGGGTGCCCTGATGGGCTATGCCTCATCCGATGACAAGGCGGAAAAAACCGCCCACTACGCCCGGGTTCGCCTGTTGGCCGCCCGGTTTGCCGAAATCCACGGCAGCTATATTTGCCGGGAGATCCTGGGGGCCGAAGCCGACAGCTCCTCCCCGGTTCCCGCCGACAGGGACGCCAACTTCTTCCACAAGCGGTGCTGTCTGGATTGCGTTAGCAACGCCGCCCGGCTTCTGGACGAATACCTGGCAGAGGAGGGACGCCTGTGAAGCTTGCCGGCATACAAAAGCTGACCCTTCTGGATTTCCCCGGCAAAACCGCCTGCACCCTCTTCACCCCGGGCTGTAACCTGCGTTGCCCCTTCTGCCACAACGCCGCCCTGGTGACCCATATCGACCCCGCCTCCGCCCTTTCCACCGCCGAGGTGCTCTCCTTCCTGAAAAAACGGCAGGGCCTTCTGGAGGGGGTATGCATCACC
>JAFYNU010000529.1 GCA_017547975.1 Clostridia bacterium | reverse complement strand
GTCTTCCATGATGACGCGGCCCATGTCGCAGTTGATTTCCAGGCGGTCGGTGCCCGGGGTCAGGCCGGTGGAGGTAATGAAGGTACCCACCATGCCGTCATCGTATTCCATAACGGCGGTTACGTCGTCTTCCACTTCGATGTCGTGGTACTTGCCGAAGGACAGGGTGGTCCAGATGGACTTGGGCATGCCGAAGAACCACTGCCACAGGTCCAGGTTGTGGGGGCACTGATTCATCAGAACGCCGCCGCCTTCGCCCGACCAGGTGGCGCGCCAGTCGCCGCTGTCGTAGTAGCTCTGGCTTCTGTACCAGGAGGAAATGATCCAGGTAACACGGCGGATGTTGCCGAAGACACCGGCTTCAATGTTGCGCTTCAGGGTCTGGCAAACCGCGCGTTTGCGCTGGTTGAACATAATGCCGAAGACCAGGCCGCTCTTTTCGGCGGCTTCGTTCATTTCCCGAACGGCGCTGGTGAAAACACCGGCGGGCTTTTCGGAAAGAACGTGAACCCCCTTGGCAAAAGCCTTCTGGGCAATCACCGGGTGCAGGTAGTGGGGGGTGGCGATGATGATGGCGTCGATGACACCGCTTCCGATCATTTCATCCACGTCGGAGAAGAGAGCCAGATCGGCCTTCTTTTCCTTGGCCCAGGCAAGACGATCCTCTTTCAGATCGCAAACTGCAACCAGGTCAGCATTTTTGATTTTGCCATCGACGAAGCTTCCCACATGGCCGCTGCCCATGTTACCTACGCCGACGATACCAACGCGTACTTTATCCATAACTCAATCACCTTTCGTTTGATTTCATTCATTATATCACAGGAAGGTTCCTGCTTCAATCCCTTTTTTCAGGTTTTTTTATGGCGTCCCAATAGGCCTTGGCCGCCTGTTCCTGCTTGTTGTCCCCATAGCGGTAGTAGACCCGGTCCCGCAGAATATCCGGCAGGTACTGCTGGGCCACGTAGTGCCCCGGGTAATCGTGGGGATACTTGTACCCCTGCTCCCGCTCAAAGCCCGCCCCGTCGGCGTGCTTGTTCTGGAGCTCCCTGGGGAAGGGGCCGATTTTGCCCGCCGCCACGTCGGCCATGGCTTCGTCAATGGCCATCACCACCGAGTTGGACTTGGGAGCGGTGGCCAGCAGGATCACCGCCTGGGCCAGGGGAAGCCTGGCTTCGGGAAGTCCCAGCTGCAGGGCGGAATCCACCGCCGCCTTCACAATGGGAAGCGCCTGGGGATAGGCCAGGCCGATATCCTCCGATGCGGAGCAGAGAATCCGCCGGCAGGCACCGATCAGGTCCCCCGCGGCCAGAATCCGGGCCAGGTAGTGAAGCGCCGCATCCGGGTCGGAGCCCCGCAGGGACTTCATCAGGGCAGACACCGAATCGTAGTGTTCGTCCCCGTCCCGGTCGTAGCGCATGGCACTTTTTTGGGCCACCGCCGCCGCATCCTCCAGGGTCAGGTGGATTTTATCCCCCTGCCGAAGTCCGGCGGAAAAGAGAAGCTCCACCGCGTTGATGGATTTTCGCACGTCACCGCCGCAGTTTTGGGCAATGTGGGCGGCGACCCCCTCCTCCACCACCGGGGCGGCGCCGGAGATTTCCCCCATCATGCGGATGGCCCTCTCCACCGCAGGAATCAGGGCTGAGGGGGTAATCTGCTTGAATTCAAAGATGGTGCTCCGGGAAAGGAGGGCGTTATATACGTAAAAGTATGGATTTTCGGTGGTGGAGGCAATCAGGATGATGCGTCCGTCCTCGATAAATTCCAAAAGGCTCTGCTGTTGCTTTTTGTTGAAATACTGAATTTCGTCCAGGTAGAGAAGGATGCCCTTCTGGTTCATCATGGAATCCAGTTCGGCAATGATGTCCTTGATGTCGGCAATACCGGCGGTGGTGGCGTTGAGCTTGCGCAGGGTGCGGTTGGTTTTTTTTGCGATGATATTGGCCACGGTGGTCTTCCCTGTGCCGGAGGGCCCGTAGAAGATCATGTTGGGGGTCACACCGCTTTCGATCACCCGCCGAAGGAGTCCGCCCTTACCCAGTATGTGGGTCTGCCCCACCACGTCGTCGATGCTTTCGGGACGGATGCGGTCAGCCAAAGGCTGATATTTCATCACAGATTCCATCAAAGCTCCCTTACCAGGGCCTTGAAGAGATTGCCCCGTTCTTCGAAATTCTTGAACTTGTCAAAGGAAGCGCAGGCCGGGGAGAGCAATACCGTCTTACTGCCGTATTCCTTGGCAAGAACGGTGGCCATTTCAATGGCCTCCTTCATATTCTCCGCCGCCAGCCGGGGAAGTGCGGGGCCAATGGCCGCCGAAATCTTTGCCGAGGTGGCCCCCATCAAAACCACCGCCGCGGCGTGTTCATTCACAGGACCCCGAAGGGGTTCAAAGGGAATCTGCTTGTCGTACCCGCCCAGAATGACCACAACCTTTTTCCTGAACACCGAAAGGGCGGCGTTGGTACGGCTGGGGCTGGAGTCGATGGAGCTGTTGTAATAGCGGATGCCTTCGTGCTCCCGAACCAGTTCCAGACGGTGAACCACACCGCCAAAGCTTTCGGCAACACGTACCACAGCATCCACCCCCACAAGGTCGGCGGTGGCGGCCATGGCGGCCATGTAGTTATCAATATTATGCCGTCCGGGAATCAGAATCCGGTCGCTGTCCATAACCTTCTCTTCGCCCCGGTAAACGGTATTTCCCACCAACCTGGCACTGCCGTTTCCGCCGTCCAGCCCGGAAAGGGAGAAACCCGCCTTGACACAGCCCGGGTTGGCTTCGAATTTCGACACAATGGGGTGATCCAGGTTCACCACCAGCCGCCCGCCGGGGGTCTGGTGGCGGAAGATGTTGGTTTTGGCTTCCACGTATTCATCCATATCCTTGTGGATGTCCAGGTGGTTGGGGGAAATGTTGGTGATCACCGCCACCTGGGGAGAAACCGACATGGTCATCAGCTGGAAGCTGGAAAGCTCCATGACGGCAATATCCTCCTTCGCCATTTCGGGCACCTTGGGAAGCAGGGGAACCCCAATGTTGCCCCCCAGGTGGGTCTTGTACCCGGCGGCATCCAGAATTTTGGAAATCAACGTGGTGGTGGTGCTTTTCCCATCCGAACCGGTGATGCCGATAATCTTGCAGGGTGCCACCTCAAAAAACGCTTCGGCTTCGCTGGTAAGCCTGCCCTTTTTGCCGGCAAACTTTGCCGGATGGATTCCGGGGGAACGGAAGATCACGTCCCCGTCGGCCCGTTCCAGGTATTTTTCGCCGCTGACAAAGGTCACCCCACGGCGGGCATCCGCCAGGGCTTCCTCCCCCAGTTCGCCCACGGTCTTTTTGTCGTAGACCGTAACCCGGGCATCGTGAGCAAGCAGGAAGGGAATGATAGGCCGGTTGGATACGCCGTAGCCGACAATGGCAACCTCTTTGCCACGCATCCCTTCAAAATATGCTTCAAATTTTGTCATAGCGATCCTTTCTTTCCGCTTATTTCGCCAGATTCAGGACGATCTCATTCATTCTGTCCCAAACCTTTTCCATGTCGGCCACCATCTTGAACTGGGTGCGGGCCCGATCCAGATTATGACCCTCCCGATGGACCTTGAAATATACGTCCCCGTCCAGATAGTCCGAAAGGAACCGAATACCGCATTCAAAGGTCATCATTTTGGCCCCGATGGGCAGGGAAAGAAGCTCTTCCTTCTTCATAATCGCCCCCGCTTCCGAAAGGAAGCCGGCGGCAAAGGCTTCGTAAAGATCAATGTCCATGGTCACCTTGGAAAGATCCCGCTCATCCTCGTCGGCAGGGTTGGCCCCCGAGCGGATGGAATCCCCAAAGTCGTAGGCAGCAAGACCCGGCATAACGGTATCCAGGTCGATGACGCAGATCGCCTTGCCGGTTTCCTTATCCAAAAGCAGGTTGTTGATTTTGGTGTCGTTGTGGGTGACCCGCAGGGGAATCACACCGCCCTCCAGCTGATCCACCAGGGTATGTACGAATTCCTCATACCCCATGGCAAACTGGATTTCGGCCTGCACGCCGGCAGCACGGCCCATCCGGTCCTCCGCCACGGCACGCTTGAAGTTTTCAAAACGCTTGGGGGTATGGTGGAAATTGGGAATGGTTTCGGTGAGCACCGATGCGTCAAACCCATCCAGATCCCGCATGAATTTGCCGAAGGCCCGGCCGGTTTCCCTGAGCATACCGGCATTTTCCACCACCGAGGCAGAGTAGACCCCCTTGATCTCATGGGTCACCCGCCAGCAATAGCCCTCTTCGTCAAACACACAGCTTTCGCCGTTTTTGGCAGGAACGATGGTCAGGGTACCCCGTTCCACGTCTCCCCCGTCCCGTTCCAGGATTTTCCGGGTATAGTCGGTGACCGCCTGCATATTGGCCATCAGGCCCTTCCCATCGGCAAACACATTCCGGTTGATGCGCTGAAGCACGTATTCGTGGGATTCTTCCCCATCCCGGCATACCACCAGGTAGGTGTCGTTGATATGTCCGTCGCCGAATTCTCCGGCGGAAACCATGGTTCCCGCCAGGTCAAACTGCTCTGCAATTTTTCGTAACTGTTCCATCTGTTATGCGCCTTTCAGAATAATTTTTCGGGATAAAGGCCCGCCTGATGCATCTTCAAAAGGCCCGCCTTCACCGCATCCCGGTCCTCCCGGTAGGTAACGCCGTACCAGGCATCGTGGCTTTGAAGCATCTTCACGCGGGATACGCCCCGATCGATCAGATTCTGGGCGGCGGTGGGCAGGTAGAATTCTGCCTTCAGGGGGTTGGTGGGAAGCTTTTTCTCAATGTATTCCACAAAGCTTTCCTGGAAGGCGGGAACCACCTTTTCGGAAAAGCCCCAGAAGTTCATGCTGACCACCGTGTCGGGGGACAGGGGCAATTCGCTTCCGTCCTCCTCCATCGATACGATTCCATCGGGACGGGAGACAATCTTGGTCTTTTCGGTGACCGAACAGAGGAATCCCTCCCCATCGGCATCGCAGACCCCCCGGGATACCGACCCGTTTTCGGTGACGGTATTTTTCAGGTCGTAGCCCACCATGGCACAGCCGCCGGGGGTGGCGGTCAGGTAGTCGTACATGACCTTGTAGGCTTCTTTTCCATAATAGTCATCCGCATTGGTGACGGTGAAGGGTGCATCCAGGTAGGCTTTCGCCGAAAGCACCGCGTGGCCGGTGCCCAGGGGCTTTACCCGGCCTTCCGGCAGGGTATACCCTTCAGGAAGCGCCAGTTCCTGGTGGGCGTAGTAGACGTCGGCCTTTTGGGCGATGCGATCCCCCGCCACCTCACGGAAAAGGGCCTCGTTTTCTTTTTTTACAACAAACACAATTTTTTCATACCCGGCGCGGATGGCGTCGAAGCATGCGTAATCCAAAATAATTTCTCCGTTGGGGCCCACCGGTTCAATCTGTTTCATTCCGCCAAAACGGGATCCCATGCCGGCTGCCATGATAACAAGGATCGGTTTCATCCTATCCCCTCCTTTTACCCGTCTATTTTATACCAATATGCAGGAGAAAGCAAATACTTTTTTCTTTACAGGGAGATTTTCCTGTGATATAATCAAAATCAAGCAAAGGATTATCTACGAAAGCGCATCCCATTCCCCAAAGGAGGACACGCTAATGGACAGTATTCTCTACACCGCCCCGGTATCCTTTCCGGAGGAGGCGTTATTCAAAGCCCTGAAAATGGAATACGACCCCGACCGTGAGGAAACCGATATCGTTCTGGAACTGCGGGAAGAGGCCTTGAAGATCGCCTCCCCCAAGGCGATTTACAAGGAAAGCACCGTTGAAATCACCGATCGGGGCACCATCCTGGACGGCATTCTTTTCCCCCATTCCCTGCTTGCCAAAAAGCTTGCCGGCCAGAAGGTGGTTTACCCCTACGCCCTGTCCTGCGGGGTGGAGCTGGACAAATGGTCCCAGGGCTTCACCGACCCCCTGGAAGCCTACGTGGCCGACGGCATCAAGGTTTTCGCCCTCTACCAGTTTATGGGGGAATTCAGGCAGTATATCAAGGAAACCCGTTTCGGAGGCGGCACCTTCTCCGCCCTGAACCCCGGAAGCCTTGGGGAGTGGCCCATCGAGGGTCAGCTTCCCCTCTTCGCCCTTTTGGGGGATGCGGGCACCAAGGCGGGCATCACCCTGACCAAGGACTACCTGATGGTTCCCACCAAGGCCTCCAGCGGCATTTTCTTCGCCAGCGATACCGAATACCACAACTGCTCCCACTGCCCCCGTTTGGATTGCCCCAACCGCCGGGCGGAATTCACCTCCATCGAAATCTAAAAAAACAAATATAAAAGGAGATTCATTATGGAACAAAAGCTCTTCACCAACCGTGTCATGCAGGTGGCTATCCTGTGCCGTGACATCAAAAAAACCACCGAGGCCTGGGCCAAATTCCTGGGTGTACCCGTTCCTCCCATTATCACCACCGCCCCCTATGAAAAGACCCAGGCGGTTTACCGGGGTGAGCCCTGCCGCGCCCGGATCTACCAATCCTTCTTCACCTTCGATAACATCCAGTACGAGCTGATTTCCCCCATGGACGACACCCCCTCGGTGTGGCTGGAATACCTGGAAAAGAACGGGGAAGGCCTGCACCACATCGCCTTCGGTGTGAAAAACATGAAGGAAACCCTGGAAAAGCTGGATGCCGATGGCATGCCCACCGTGGCCAAGGGAGAATACACCGGCGGCCGTTATGCCTATATCGATAGCGTCGATCAGCTCACCATGATGCTGGAGCTCCTGGAAAACGACTAAAATGGATATTTACTACCTGATTCTGGTTCTCCCGGCCATTCTTCTATCCCTGTGGGCAAGCAGCCGGGTGAACTCCACCTTCAAAAAGTATTCCGGGGTTTTCTCCTCCCGCAGCCTGACCGGAGCCATGGCCGCCGAGGCAGTGCTTCGGGCCAACGGAGTTTACGGAGTGCGCATTGAGCGGGTTTCCGGCAAGCTTACCGATCACTACAACCCCAGGGGCAACGTGATCCGTCTTTCCGACTCGGTCTACGCCAGCACTTCGGTGGCGGCCATCGGGGTTGCCTGTCACGAGGCGGGACACGCGGTGCAGTATGCCACAAATTATGCTCCCATCAAGCTCCGGGCGGCCATCATCCCCATTACCAACGTGGGCTCCAAGCTGGCCATGCCCCTGATCCTTCTTGGTATTCTCTTTTCGGCCTACTCCCAATCGGCCATCCAGATCGCCTATATCGGGGTCATCCTTTTCTCCGCCACGGTGCTTTTCCAACTTTTCACCCTGCCCACCGAATTCAACGCCAGCCGCCGTGCCATGAACGCCATGGAAAGCAACGCCCTCCTGTCCCAGTCGGAATTGCCGGGGGCCCGGAAGGTGCTTTCCGCCGCCGCCATGACCTACGTTGCCGCCCTGGCGGTTTCGGTAACCCAGCTCCTGCGGCTTTTCCTGATCGTATCCTCCCATTCCCGCCGAAGAGATTGAAAATTAGGGGTTGACAAACCAAACAGACTGTGTTAGAATAGGCCCATATTTTTCGAAAACGCAGTGATGCGGAGCAGGGATTTTGCCCCTTCTTACAGAGAGCGGCCGGTTGGTGTGAGGCCGTGGAAGACAAGATACCCGACTCACCGCGGAGCGGCCGGCTGAAATGAAGTAGGCACGGACGGGTTCTCCCGTTACAGGGGAAGGCATTGTATGATGCCGACGAGTGGGCGCAAGGCGCCAAAAAGAGTGGTACCGCGGAAGTAAAAAGATTTCAACTTTCGTCTCTTGCAAAAGCCAGGGGACGAAAGTTTTTTTCGTTCCGAAGAAAAAAAGAAAGAAGGAACACACATGAAACTGGCATTTTCCACCCTGGGCTGTCCTGACTATTCCTGGCCGGAAATCTATTCCATGGCCAAAGACCTGGGCTTTGACGGCATCGAAATGCGCGGCACCGGGGATGAACGCTTCTCCATTTCCGCCCGGCTTTTCGCCGACGAAAACATCGAACAAACCAAGGCTACTCTGGCCCAGAAAAAGCTGGAGATTCCCTGCCTTTCCTCCGGCTGCGCCCTGAAGTATGCCGAAAAGCACGACGAGACCAAGGAAGAGCTTCTGGCCTACATCGATTTGGCTTCCAAGCTTGGCACCCCCTACATCCGCATCCTGGCCGACCGTTACGCCGGTCCCGAAGGGGATGAGGTGGACGACGAAGCCATCCGGGCTTTCCTTCTGGAGCTGATTCCCTACGCCGAAGAAGCCGGTGTCACCCTGCTTGTGGAAACCAACGGCGTCTATGCCGACACCCGCCGCCTGGCGGATCTTTTGAGCGGCATCCGCAGCGAAAACATCGGTGCCCTGTGGGATATCCATCACCCCTACCGCTTCATGGGTGAAACCCCCGAAGAGACCATCACCAACCTGGGCGTCTATATCAAATACACCCACTTGAAGGATTCCGTCATGGAAAACGGCACGGTTCGTTACCGCCTGATGGGCGAAGGTGACCTGCCGGTGGACGACGCCATGAGCGCCCTGCGTTCCATCAATTACGAAGGCTATATTTCCCTGGAATGGGTTCGCAGCTACACCCCCGATCTGGAAAACGCAGGCATTGTCTTCCCCCACTTTGCCAACTTCATGTCGGCCTACTACGGCACCATGGGTGGGGAAAGCAGCCGTCTTTACGACAACAACCAGAAGACCGGCAAATACATTTGGCCCAAGGAACATCTGATCGACCTGACCTTCCCCCAGCTTCTGGATCGGGTGGTGGATGAATTCCCCGACCAGTATGCCTTCCGTTACACCACCCTGGACTACACCCGCACCTACAGCCAGTTCCGGGACGACGTGGACCACTTCGCCCGGGCTCTGATCGCCATGGGTGTTAAGCCGGGTGACCACGTGGCCATTTGGGCCACCAACGTACCCCAGTGGTACATCACCTTCTGGGCCACCACCAAGATCGGTGCCGTGCTGGTCACGGTAAACACCGCCTACAAGATTCACGAAATCGAATACCTCCTGCGCCAGTCGGATACCCACACCCTTGTCATGATCGACGGTTAC
>JAFYNU010000528.1 GCA_017547975.1 Clostridia bacterium | reverse complement strand
GGTTACGGTCATAGCATGGGCATCCTTGCCAAGCTTCTTGCGGATCAGTTCGGTGCCGCCCAACATGTTGCTCCACTGGTCGTCGCCGCCAAACTGCATGTTGCAGCCATAGTTCTGGAAGAGATGGTAGAAGTCGTAGGACTGCATGATCATGTAGTTGAATTCCAGGAAGGAAAGACCCTTTTCCATTCTCTGTTTGTAGCAGTCGGCACGGAGCATGTTATTGACCGAGAAGCAGGCGCCTACTTCCCGCAGGAGCTGTACGTAGTTCAGATCCAGGAGCCAGTCGGCATTGTTGACCATGGTGGCCTTGCCTTCTCCGAACTCGATGAACTTTTCCATCTGGCGGCGGAAGCATTCGGCGTTGTGGTCAATATCTTCCCGGGTGAGCATTTTACGCATATCGGTACGGCCGGAAGGGTCGCCGATCATGGTAGTACCGCCACCGATCAGAGCGATGGGCTGGTTACCGGCCATTTGCAGACGCTTCATCAGGGTCAGGGCCAGGAAGTGACCGGCGGTGAGGCTGTCGGCGGTGCAGTCAAAACCGATATAGAAACGGGCTTTGCCGCTGTTGACCATTTCGCGAATTTCGGGTTCGTTGGTGACCTGGGCAATTAAGCCGCGGGCCTGGAGTTCTTCGTAAATCTGCATGGTAATTGGTTCCTCTCTCTTTTATGATATAAGTGAATGGGTTTTGTTGAACTGTTCTTTGGTGATTTGACAGGCTTCCAGCATTTGTTTGGCGCTGTCCAGGGCAAGGGGGGTAACGTGATCGCCAACGTTGATACGGGCGATTTCATGAGTACGCTCCTCTTCGCTGAGTTTACGGATATGGGTGACGGTGCGGCCATCCTTCTCCACTTTTTCGATCAGATAATCGGAATCGGCCATGGCGGCAAGCTGAGAAAGGTGGGTAACCGAAAGGACCTGACGGCCGCGGGCAAGCGTCCAAAGCTTATCGGCAACCTTTTGGGCGGCTCGACCCGAAATGCCGGTGTCGATCTCGTCGAATATTTGCACAGGAATGCTGTCCTTGTCTGTCAGTACGTTTTTCAGTGCCAACATGATGCGGGAAAGCTCACCGCCAGAGGCGGTTTTGGAAAGCGGTTTTAAGCTTTCCCCCTTGTTAACCGACAGGAAGAATTCCAGGTTGTCGATTCCGTTTGCATTGAACGGATGCTTTTCGGCATCTTCCGGAGTATAAAACTCCACGGAAAAACGGGTATTTGGCATATTCAGGTAAGCAAGTTCACCTTCTATTGCCCGGGCTATGGTCTCTGCGGCACTGTGGCGTTTTTTACTGAGTCCCTGGGCGAATGACAAGAGTTCTTGCCTTTTGGCGCGGTAAGCAGCGGTGAGCTCCTCACGGCGCTGATCGGAAAACGCAATGGTATTGCGCTCGGTCTGAATTTGATCCAGGAAACCCAAAACATCAGCCACGGTTGGCCCGTAGTTACGCTTCAGGCGATAGATAAGATCCAGCCGTTCTTCAATGGCATTGAGTTCTTCCGGAGAATACACCAATTCTGACTGCTCCCCTTCCAAGGTATGAAGCACGTCCTCCACGGTATAGGAGACCTCTTCCAAGGCGGTAGCAAGGTTTTCATAGCGGGAATGAATTCGAGATGCGGCCTGTAAGGAAGCAATGGCATCCGAAATGGCTTCAACAGCACCAACCGTGCGATCCCCTCCCGCCAGGCATTCCAAAGCAGCTGTGATTCGGGAAGCGAGCTTTTCGGAACTTGCCAGAAGGGTCTTGCGCTCGGTTAATTCTTCCTCTTCTTTTTCGGAAAGGTTGGCATTTTTAATTTCGGTAATCTGGTAATCCAACATCTCCATCCGACGGAGCTTCTCTCCCTCATCCATTTGCAATGCCTTGATTTCTCTGGCCATGGCGCGAAGATCGGCGTAACGCCTACGGTACTCCTGTTTTTCGTCTTCCAGTCCGGCAAAAATATCAATATACTCGATATGTCGGTCCGGATCCAGGAGGTTACGGCTATCATGTTGTCCGTGGATATCTACCAGCTTTTCACCAATGGTACGGAGCAAGGTGGTTTGCACCGGTTTTCCGTTGATCCGACAGATGTTTTTCCCTTCGGAAGAAATCTCGCGATAAAGAGCAAGGCATCCGTTTTGGTCCACAAAGGTCTCCACGGAGGAAGGCGGAGTGGACCCAAAGGAGAACTCTGCGTAGACTGATGCTTTCTTTTCACCGGTGCGGATGATATCACGGGACATTCGTTCACCCAAAATCATACGGACTGCGTCGATAATCATGGATTTACCGGCACCGGTTTCGCCGGAGAGCACGCTGAAACCTTTATCAAAGCAAATATCGGCGGCTTCCACCACGGCAATATTGCGAATTTTCAGAAGGGTCAGCATAGATTACTCCTTTTATTATTTCAAGAGGTTTTTCATGTCGGTGCAGAAATCCTGCGCCTTGGACTGGGAGCGCATAACCACCATAATGGTGTCGTCCCCGGCCAGGGTCCCAACGATATTGGGCAGATGCATGGCATCGATTCCCGCGGCGGCGGCATTGGCGGTTCCGGTGATTGTGCGGATAACGACGATATTGACCGCATAATCAACCGAAATAACGCTTTCGCGGAAAATGGTTTGTAGCTTTGTGGAATCGGAAGAATGCCCGCCTTGCTTTGCTACGGCGTATTTATAATGATCATCATGATCGTGGACCTTGATGATGTTGAGCTCTTTGATGTCCCGGGAAACGGTAGCCTGGGTCGCCGAAAATCCCTCTGCAATCAGAAGCTCGGCAAGCTGTTGCTGAGTTTCGATATTCTGCTCAGAAATCAAGCGGAGAATAGTGTTATGCCGTTTGAATTTCATGGGTGCCTCCTTTTATTGTCATGTGATCAAAGTTTTCGATATAGCAAGGAAAAGAATCCTTCGTTTTTGAGCTTGACAAGGGATACGCTGTGTTCCGAGCGGGAAAGACGGACAATATCTCCTGTATGAAGCCTATGGGCATCAAATCCATCGGAAGAAAGGTATGCCGATCGGTTTTCCAACTCCCCTACCTGAATATCTACCGTTCTCTGATCGGAGAAGACGAAGCTTTTTGCATAGAGCGCATGGGCGCTGAGGGGGGTCAAAAGGATGCTGTCCGACTTAGGATCTACAATGGGTCCCCCGGCAGATAAGGAGTAAGCGGTGCTTCCGGTTGGCGTGCTGGCAATGATACCGTCTCCCCGGAAGAATTTGACTTCCATTCCATCGCAATACAAGGTCAGCGGTATGACCCGCATGATGTCGCCGTGAGTAACAACGGCGTCGTTGAGACAAATGTCTTCCAGGATGGTCTGCCCATCGCGAATGAGCTTCAGGGATAGAAGCATCCGCTTTTCAATGTGATAGTTTCCATCCAGAAGCTGGGTCAACATGGAGATTTCGCCGGGTTCCAATTCCGCAAGATAGCCTAAAGTACCGACGTTGACACCAAGAATGGGAGTCTGGGAATAGGCGGTTTGCCTTGCGGCGTGAAGCAAAGTGCCGTCTCCTCCGAAAGTGATGGCAAAATCAATACCGGAAGGAATGGCTTCGGTGTTGGCGATTTCCAACACATTTGCTCCTGCGTCTCTCAGAAGGAGTGCTGCCGATCGGCTGACTCTTCTGTCGATATCTTTGGCTTCGTTTGTAATGATAGCAATATTCATACAATACCTGTCTGTTATAGGGAGGAAAATGCTTGATCAACAATTTCCTTCACATCGGGGTAATAATCAATTGGCCGCTTGGTAAGATAAAGCAGATACTCAATATTTCCGCTTCCGCCCTTGATGGGAGAATGTGTCAAGCCGGCGGGAAAGACATTGAGCTTGCGTACTTCCGAAAGAATTTGATTCAAAACTCGTACGTGATCCCGGGGATTCTTGACGACTCCGTTTTTGCCGATGGCTTCCCGACCGGCTTCGAATTCCGGCTTTACCAGAAGGACAGCCTTTCCGTCTTCTTTTAAAAGAGGAAACAGATAAGGCATCACCATGGTCAAGGAAATAAAGGAGAGATCGCTTGCCAGAAAATCAAAGGGGATATCGGTGATTTCCCTGGGCATAGCCCGGACGTCGGTTTTTTCGTATGAGTGGACAGCTGGATGGCGTTGCAAGGAATCGTCCAACTGATCGCGGCCGCCCTCCACGGCATATACTTCCCGGGCCCCTTCCTGGAGCATACAATCGGTAAAACCTCCGGTGGAAGCACCCGCATCCAGGCAGATGAAGTCGGTTAGGGCGAGACCGAAACAGTCTATGGCACGTTTCAGCTTCAGCCCGCCGCGGCTGACGTAGGCTTGTGGTTCACCGATATATTCAATGTGATCGGTTTCGGTAACCGAATACGCAGGTTTTTCCTGAATTTTTCCATTGACCTTTACGGTAGAGGCTTGGATTGCGCGCTTGGCAGCCTCGCGGCTTTTGAATATACCGAGGGCAACAAGCATGGTATCAAGTCTTTGGGGTTCAGGCATGTGAAATGGCCTCCCGGATGGATTGAATAATGGTGCAATTGTCAAATCCAATCAACTTCTCCAGCGAATCGAGATCCCCGTGCGGAATGATGCCGGGGAGTGCAAAAGCGCGGTACGTCGTATGGATGCCTCTTTCCAGAAGAAGGAATGCAAGTTTCTCACCGATACTGCCTTCGCGAACCACGTCTTCGATGACAAAAATACCGGAGCGGTTCGAAAGTGCGGAAAGAAGAGAATCGGTTTCAAAGGGGAACAGGCGATTGAGTTTCATGACGGAAACCGAAATATCCGCCTTTTTCAGCGAATCAGCCACGGATATGGCCTTGTTGATGGCCATACCGTAAGAAAGAATGACGTACTCACCAGGAGCACCCAGTTCTACAAAAGGCTCGTTGCCTGTAAAGCAGTTGTCCTTGAAAACGCCCTCACCGCCCTTTGCGTAGCGAACTGCCGTCAAGGCGGGTTCCTTTACAGAAAAACGCAACATATCTCGGAGTTCGGCAAAATTGGAGGGGGCGTAAAGGGAAAGACCGGGAATCAAAGAAAGATATCCAACGTCGTAAATACCGTTATGTGTCATGCCGTCATCGCAGGCAATACCACATCGGTCAATGGCCAGATGAAGCGGGCTGTTTTGCAGAGCCACGTCGTTGAGCAATTGGTCAAAACTGCGTTGTAAAAAGGTGGAATAAATAGCGACTACCGGATTCATGCCTCCCATGGAAAGAGCACCTGCCATAGTAACGGCGTGTTCTTCCGCAATTCCTACGTCAAAATAACGATCCGGATAGGATTCACCGAAAAGATAGGTGCCTGTTCCCTTGGGCATGGCGGCGGTGATGACACAAAGGCTGGTGTCTTCTTCCCCCATTTTCACCAATTCCCTCCCGAACTCCTTGGAAAAGGAACCGGATGGAGTTGCTTCCGGAACCTCACGGGGAACAGAGTGATATTTTTCCGGGTTGCTGACCGATGCTTTATCCCCGAGACCTTTGACGGTACGGGCATGCAATAAAACGGGATGATTCTGCATTTTGGCATATTGCAGGGCATGAATCAGGGAATTCAGATCATTACCATCTACGGTACCGAGAAAATCGAAGCCAAACTCATCCAAAATGGTATGAGGCAGTAAAATATCCTTCATCTTTTCCTTGGTACGATTCAAAAAACGAGAAAGATGAGGCAAATGATCCATGACAAGGTGATAGCGGCGCTTGGCACGAATATATCCCTTTTTGAGACGCATGGCGGAAAGCTTGTGGGGAATGACACCTACACTCTTGCCGATGGACATTTCGTTATCGTTGATAATGACAACAATCGGGAGATCGGTATCCCCTCCGTCGTTAAGAGCTTCGTATACCATACCGCCGGTGAGTGATCCATCCCCACAGACAGCAACAAAGCACCCCTTCTCCCCCCGAAGCTTTGCCGCACGGGCAAATCCGATCACAGCAGAAATGGAGGTAGAGGCGTGTCCTGTCTGGAAGAAATCAAAGATACTTTCGGTTGGTGACTGGAACCCGGATAATCCGCCGAAGGATCGTAAAGAATCAAAATCGGCATATCGACCGGTCAGAAGCTTATGCGTATAGCACTGATGTCCAACGTCATATACAAGCTTATCGCAAGTGAAATCCAGCGTATATACGAGAGCGCAGGATAGCTCCACAATGCCAAGGTTAGAGGCAAGGTGTCCACCGGTCACCCGCACACTGCTTTGCAAAAAAGAACGTATTTCCCCACAAAGATGGGTCATTTCTT
>JAFYNU010000527.1 GCA_017547975.1 Clostridia bacterium | reverse complement strand
ATTGATTCGATTCCACAATCAGGACGAGCTTCAGATAAAGCCAGCCCAAAAGCCACGCCGCCGGAAGAGCCCACTTTTCCGCCGCACAGGTAAAATAGGGCGGTTTCTCCTGATTTTTTGGTACACCAAAGGAAGGGGTACCCATCTGGGCATCCACACGATATTCATCCATATTCACTTCTCCTTATCTATTCCCGTTCTTCCGGGACGTATTCCAGAATGTCGCCGGGCTGGCAATCCAGTACCCGACACAGATCCTCCAGGGTGGAAAAGCGCACCGCCCTGGCCTTTTGATTTTTCAGGATGGAGAGATTGGCGGGGGTGATACCGATTTTTTCGGCAAGCTCCCCGGCGCCGATTTTACGGCGGGCCATCACCACATCCAAATTGACAACGATCGGCATGGTGCTCCCTCCTTATACCGTAAGATCCAGTTCGTCCTTCATGGTGATGGCCTCGTCAAACACATTTTTCACCACCCGCACGATCAGGGCCATGAAGCCCGCCGCCAGGGTGACGATACCCAAACTGGGCCATTCCACCACCGCCGCCACCAAGCAAACCAACGCCACCAGCACACAACACCAGGAAATTCTGCGCAGGGACGCCACGTTTTGGGACACAAACACCTGCTCCCGCCCCATATTTCGGAGCAGACGGTGCAGATCCCACAGGGTGATGTAGGCGGGAATGCTGCAAAGGTACATGGTTCCCAAAAGGACCATCCCCCCAAAAAGTCCCCGGTTGCCGATCACGTTGGCGCAAAGCCAGTTCACCAGCCAATAGCCGGTCACATCACAAAGAACAAGCAAAATAAAAAAGAACCACACCATCACCTGTGAGAGAAGAAGGGAATGCCGTCCGGTCCATCGTTTTTCGATCATCATCCAGTCACCTCCCGGTTTGATGGCTTCAGTATAGCACACACCATCCCGTTCGTCAATATCTTTTTATCGTTTTTCGATAATTTTTTATAGTGGCACGATATCTCGTTTTGAGGATTGACTTCTTTTTCTCTTCGTGGTATCATCTTCCCGAGGTGATTTGTCAATATGAAGCTTTCCGACATTCTTGTCCGCGACCCCTTCATGCTGAAGGTAGATGACGTTTACTATCTTTACGGTACCAAAACCCGGGGAATCCAACTGGGGTTTGACGTATACAAATCCCGGGACCTGGTGGAATTCGATGGTCCCATTCCCGTCCTGCCCCCGGAAAAGGTAACCTGGAGCAAACGAAAAAACTGGGCTCCGGAGGTTTACCCCATTGGCGGCAAGTACTACATGTTCGCCACCTTCGAACACCTGGACGGTACCCGGGGTACCTGGGCGCTGGTAAGCGACCGCCCCGACGGCACCTTTGAGCCCCATTCCGACGGCCCCCTGACCCCCAAGGATTGGCTGAGTCTGGACGGTACCCTGGCTTTTGAGGACGGCAAGCCCTACCTGATCTTCTGCCACGAATGGCTCCAGGTGGGCAACGGTGAAATTTTGATCATGGAGCTTTCCCCCGACCTGACCCATGCGGTGGGAGAGCCCAGGCTTTTGTGGAAAGCAGGGGACGCCACCTGGGTGGCCAATGTGGAAGGGAAGTCCGGCTGCATGGTCACCGACGGCCCCTTCATTTATCATTTGGACGGAGAACTGATTTGCCTGTGGTCCTCCTACAAGCCCGACGGCAAGGGAAACAACGCCTACGCCATCAGTTACGCCGTCAGCAAGTCGGGGTCTCTCTTTGGTCCCTGGGAACAGAGCAATAAATTCATCAGTACCGTGGATGCGGGTCATGGCATGATCTTCAAGGATCTTCAGGGCAAGGAACGTCTGATCGTCCACACCCCCAATGACCACGAAACCGCCCACCCGATCTTTGTGGACGTGACCTTTTAACAAAAACACCCCATCCGAGAAACGCTTCCTCAGGAAGTATGCGAGGTATTACATATGAACATAGCTGAATTCATTCGCCGCGGCAATATTCTGACAACCGAAATCCCCACTGAGGGAGAGGTTGGCCGTTACCTGGGCAACGGTCGTTTTGGGGCAACCCTGTCATCAACCGGCTTGAACCTGCATCCCGACCGGGTAAATGCTCAAACCCCTCAGTTTCATTTCAATCACCTTACCCACTGGGGCCGTTTCCGCTTTTTTTCCCGTCACATGGAAAAGGACACCAGTGCCGACTATATTCTTCCCTTCTTCCGGATTTATTGGGAGGAAGAGCCCTGTTACAT
>JAFYNU010000526.1 GCA_017547975.1 Clostridia bacterium | reverse complement strand
CTCCATCACCCTGGACGATATGGGTTTTGCTCTCATTGAATACACCGTCGGAGTCTCTTTCTTTCAACCCGATGCCATTGGTGCTGCCTTTATGGTAGCCGAAATCGAAAAAGAAGCTCTTCCTAATACGATATACATGATGAACAGCACCTACAAAATAACCCACCTCCCCCTTGAAATGTATTCCTACGATGGGAAGAACGGTGTGTACATCGTGGCTCCCGCTTTTTTGGTAGAGTTGTCGTCTCGCCGAAATGACAAAGATGCCGTAGGCTTCATCTTTCGAATTCTTGAATCCAAAGATGCCGGGGAGATCGAACTCTGCTACTACAAAGCCGGTTTCACCCGTCCCAATGCGGCTTATACCGAGGAACGCACCACAGCTTCCGGGGAAACAGCCCTGGTGGGCTTTGATGCCAACGGCACCTGGCAATGGGTGGATTTTGGAGATAACTACGGTGCTATCAACCACGGACTTACCGAAGAAACCGCCCAAAACGATTGGCTTTCGGAACAAGCCGAAGAATACGGCATTGAAGACGGCATTATGCATTCCGCCCTGGAGGCCGTATTAAGCGCCCACCTGGGTCTTGAAAACAAGCCCGAAAGTATCATGCTGCTCGATTGGTGGGAAGGATGAGCATCCAGTTTTCGACACGGCGATGCCGTGTCGGCGGACGCCCGGGGACGGGCGTCCCTACGAGGGGAATGCGCTCCCCCCGTCCACCCACACGCTCCCCGATCAACGTAAAAACCGCTTCCGGTTTCTTTCCGGAAGCGGTTTTCTTATGAAAATTCTTTTAGAATTCCAGCGCCACGATGCCCGCCTTGGGGACGGTGATGGGTTTTGTCGGATCGAAGTCGCAGACCTTGACGGTGACGGCTTCGGGGTTATCGAAGGTGTTGTGGGCTCTGGGGTCATCGGCGGCAAGGGTCTTGATCTTGCCGTTGGCAGGAAGGGCAACACCCAGGGTTTCCAGCGAAACTTCCACATCGTTGTGTACCGAAAGGTTGCCGATGGTGACCAGGGTCTTGCCATCCTTGGTGGAGGCGGAGACCGAAAGGCTTTCAGCAAGGGTATCGTTATCGGTGACGATGGTTTCGATGGCATTTGCTCCCTGGTGTCCCTGATAGAGGTCGAAGACGTGGTAAGTCGGGGTGACGATGAAGTTTTCTTCCCCGGCTAAGAAGAGGCAATGCAGGTTATTCACCAGCTGCGCCACGTTTGCCATGCGGACCTTATCGCAGTGGTTATTGAAGATATTCAGGGTCAATGCCGCCACCATGGCGTCCCGCATGGTGGATTGCTGTTCGAAGAGGTTGTAGCCCTTGCTGGGGCCGGTGCCTTCGGGATGCCAGCAACCCCATTCGTCCACCACCAGCTTGCACTTATCCTGCATATTGTGGGCAGAAATGATGTTCCAGTTCCGAAGGATGATCTCCTCCATACGATTGGCCTGGTAAATCAGCTGATCCCATTCGGCGTCGGTGAAGTTCACCGTATCCCCCGCCTTGCCGCAATAGTAATGCATGGCAAAGCCGTTGATAATCTTACTGGATTCCGCCCAGATGGGCATGGTGCCGTGGGTCCAGCTGTAATCAAAGCCGTTGCTGCCGCAGGCGTAGAGCTCGATATCCCGTCTGCCGGCGCCGTTCATGACGTTCCGGGCCAGCATGGACATGCGGCGGTATTCGTCGGCGTAGGTTTCGGGGCGCATGTTGCCGCCGCCCCCCCAGTTTTCGTTACCAAGGCCCCAGTAGGGTACGTCAAAGGGTTCGGGGTGGCCGTTCTTTTCCCGTTCCAGGGCCAGGGTGGTGGTTCCTCTGGGGGACAGGCAGTAATCCATCCAGTTCCGGATCTCCTGGGGCGTGAGGCTTGTGATGTTGGCGGCCACGTAGGGCTTGGCGCCGATGAGTTCACAAAGCTCCATGAATTCGTGGGTTCCCACTTCGTTGGTTTCGTAGCGGTGGTCATTTTCGGTCCACCAGTTGGGGCGCACCGGGCGATTTTCCCCAATGCCGTCCCGCCAGTCGTAGGTTTCGGCAAAGCAGCCGCCGGGCCAGCGAAGCACCGGAGGATGGATGGCACGGAGCTTTTCCACCAGGTCCTTGCGGAAGCCGTTGATGTTGGGGATTTCGGAGTCCTTCCCCACCCACAAGCCGTCGTAGAAAACGCCGCCGATGTGTTCTGAGAAGTGACCGTAAATTTCCGGGGCAATGGTGCCCAGAGTCTTGGGATAAACCAGATATACCTTTTTCATGGGGTGACCTCGCTTTCCATTGGGTTGGTTGTCACCAGTATAGCACATCCGGCCCGGGTTGTAAATCAAGGAAGCCAAAATAATTTTTTCCGATTTTCTGTTGCGTTTTCCATAACTTTGTGCTATGATATAGGGTACGAACATTCGTTTTCTGAGGTAGCCGATCATGTGGGACGATTTTATGTGGCGGGAAATCCCGATTCCGCCCCGGGAGTCATACCGAGTCAGCATCCGCTTCGAGGACAGCCGGATCATT
>JAFYNU010000525.1 GCA_017547975.1 Clostridia bacterium | reverse complement strand
GAGAATGAAAAAAGTGAAATTGTTCGCAAGCCTCCTCCTGTTTGCCGCTATTATCTTCGGCTTGGCCCTTTGGACCTGGTTTGGACCTGACCGGGATTTTTCCGGTGATGAACGCCGCTATCTAGCACAGTTCCCCGAACTTTCGGTAAAAACCCTGTTTTCCGGGGATTTTATGGAAGAGTTTGAGGGTTACACTCAGGATCAATTCCCCTTGCGGGACTCCTTCCGGGGGCTCAAGGCCTTCTTTGCCACAAAGGTTACCGGGAAGAAGGATAACAACGGCCTGTACGCTGTGGACGGCCACCTATCCAAAATCGAATACCCCATGTCGGAGAATATGATCCACCATGCCGCCGACCGATTCACGGCGGTGTACGAAAGCTACCTGAAGGATGGCGGAGGAGAGGTATTCCTCTCGGTGGTGCCCGATAAGGGGGCCTATTTGGCGGAGAAAAACGGCTATCTGGCCATGGATTATTCTGAATTCTATGAAAAGGTGCAGGAAGCCCTGCCCTATATGACCTACGTCCCGGTGGAGGATCTGCTTGGGGCGGAGGATTATTACAAAACCGACTCCCATTGGCGCCAGGAGAAAATCCTGGACGTGGCCCAGCGGCTCACCGAAACCTTGGGGGGAGACCCCTTGCCGGAATTTGAAAGCGAAACCCTGGCGGAACCCTTCTACGGGGTCTATGCGGGGCAAGCGGCCACCGGGGCGGAGCCCGACCAAATCACCTACCTGACAAACGAAATTTTGGAGGGCGTGAAGGTGACCGGTCTTTCCGACCTGGGGGTCTTCGAAGAAAAGGCCCTTTACGACCAGAAGGAGCTTTCGGGGGTGGATCCCTACAACTTCTTCATCTCGGGTACCGAAGCGCTTTTGACCATTGAAAATCTCCTGGCGGAAAATGACAGGGAAATCATCATCTTCCGAGATTCCTTCGGAAGCAGTCTGATTCCCCTGATGGTGCCCGGATTTTCTAAAATCACCCTGGTGGACCTGCGCTACATTCGCGGGGACCAGGTGGGTAATTACGTGGATTTTGATGGGCAGGACGTGCTCTTCCTCTACAGTACTACCCTCTTCAACAACAGCCTTGCCATTGGCTGATAGAAATAAGGAGAAGATTATGAAAAAGATTTGTTCTATTCTGCTGCTCTTCGCACTGGTTCTGGGGCTTGCCGCCTGCGGTTCCTCCGAAAAGGCAGAGGGCGTCGGCACCTACTACGCCGAAATCGAAATTGAAAACTACGGCACCATCAAGCTGGAGCTGGACGGTGACACCGCCCCCATCACGGTGGAAAACTTCGTATCCCTGGCCAAAAGCGGCTTTTACGATGGACTCACCTTCCATCGGATCATTGCGGGCTTTATGATGCAGGGGGGCGACCCCAACGGCAATGGCTCCGGCGGCTCCGGCAAGAAGATCACCGGAGAATTCAAGGCCAACGGCATTGAAAACGACATTTCCCACAAGCGGGGAGTGATCTCCATGGCCCGGTCGAAGGCCAACAACTCGGCTTCCAGCCAGTTCTTCATCATGCACCAGGACTATCCTGCCCTGGACGGCCAGTACGCCGCCTTTGGTCATGTGACCGAGGGGATGGAGGTTGTGGACGCCATCTGCACCTCTGCCCAGCCGGTGGACAACAACGGCAGTATTCCCGCCAGCGCCCAGCCGGTGATCAAATCCATCACGATTACCAAGTAAAAAATAGAACAACCGACATCGTAGAACCGATGCCGGTTGTTTTTTTAAGGGGGGTATTATCCCAGAATGGCTTTTTTGGCTTCAATCTTGGCAAACCAGGTTTTGTAGGTTTCCAGGTCGTAGGCGGGGGAGCCGGTGAGGTAGGTGTTGAAGCCCGATTCTCCGTCGTCGGTGGTCCATTCCAGTAAGAACATGGTCTTGTCGGAATACATCAGATCCAGTTTTCCAAGAGTGGCGTTGGCGTTGGGGGGAGCGACAAAGTCGCTTTCCCAAACCACCTTGTCGGTGGAAAGGTCGGTGATGGCGGCGTGCCCCTTGATCTCATGCTGGGTGCTGTTGGCGGTGAGGATGGGCTGTCCCCAGGCGATCATTTCACCAAGGAGGAGGATGAAGGGCTTGCTGGAACGCTTGATGTAGTCGTAGGCCAGCTTCTTCTCGTAGTAGTAGTCCACCACCGCATCCGACATCTGGGGCCAACCGTCCATCAGGTTCCACCAAATGACACCGCCGCCGTAGGACATGTTGGCGCGCATCCGTTCGATGAAGAACTTTTTGGCTTCCGCCTGGGAGATCTGGGAGGCGAAGATATAATCCTCCATATCGGTGGGTACCTCTCCAAAGAGCTGTTTCACCTGGTTGTGCATCAGCATGACCCGGTGGGGGCTGTTTTTCTGGTCGCTGGAGTGGAGGTTCCATTGCTTGTTGTCAAAATAGGGCCAGACGTATTCGGGGTCGATGAATTTTTCAATGGAGGACTTGGCGGGGCAACCGTGGTAGCCGGTTTCGCTGACGAAGTAGGCGTTGGATCCGGTGTAGAAGCTGCTCTTGAAGTAATCTCTGGGGCCCCACAGGTGATCCTCCGGATAGACCTTGCTGCCCTGGGTGTTGTCCCCCATGGAGAAGGCCTTGGCGGAGATGTAGGGGGAGGAGGCAATGTAGGGACGGTAGGGGTCCAGCCGTTCGGTGATGCGGGGCAGAACCTCCCGGGTCAGGTGGTTCACCGAGGGATCCACACCCTTGCCCGCCAGCATGGAGTCGATTTCGTTGTCCCCCGACCATACCACCAGGCTGGGGTGATCTCTGAGGGCGGCAACCACCCACTCGGCTTCCCGGGAAAGGAGCTTCATAAAGAACTCGTTCTGGGGATAGTAGTGACATGCCATGGCAAAATCCTGCCACACCATGATACCGTGCTGGTCGCAGAAATCGAAGAATTCCTGATCCTCGTACACATTACCGCCCCAACAGCGCAGAATGTTGCAACCAACGTCGTTTGCCAGCTCCAGGGCCTTGGCGTAGCGGGCCTTGTCCCGGCTGTGGAAGGCGTCCATGGGAACCCAGTTGGAGCCCACCGCCATGATGCGGACACCGTTGACGATGAATTCAAAGCCGCCGTCCTTTTCCACAATGTCGCTGTGCTTCAGAGTGACGGTGCGGAAGCCCCGGCGGATGTTTCGGGAAAGGAGCAGGTTGCCGTCGGGATCCAGAACCTCCACGGTGACGTCGTAAAGGTTGGGCTCGCCGTAGGGACGGGGCCACCACAGCTTGACGCCCGGAATTTCGAAGGGGATGCGGCCGCATCCACCCTTGTGGGATACGGTATGCAGGAAGGAGCTTTCTCCCGATGTGCCCCGGATGGTGTAGGTCAGGGCCTTGAAGGAGTATTCCGGGGGAATCTTGGCGTCAAACAGCAGGGATGCTTTGCCAGTGGTACCATCCATGCCGTCCAGGTTCATATAAAGGAATTTGAAGTCGTAGATGGGATCGTAGGAAAGCTCCACGTCCCGCCAGATGCCGCTGGTGATGGCCCGGGGCATAATGTCCCAGCCGTAGGAGTGGGGTGCCCGGCGTACGTACAGACCCACGTAGCCGTCCTGCCAGGAGTAGGAAAGCATGTTGGGCTCCATGTCGTAGGAAGCACCCTGGATCACCGGGGACTTGATGTGTACCCGGAGGGTATTTTCCTTGCCGTAGCAAAGCCGGTCGGTAACGTCGAAATCGTGACCGATCATCATATTGTCGCTTTCCCCGAACTTTTCGCCGTTCAGGTAGTAGTCGGCAAAGCAGTCTACCCCATGGAAGTGGAGGACAGCTTTTTCCTTTTTGCCGGGGGCTTCGGGGGCAGTGAAGGCGGTTTCATACCACCACTCGTAGGTTTCGTATTCTTCGGCGGCCAGGATGTTTTCGCCCTTGAAAAGGTCGGCGGGCAGGATGCCGGCGGCGGAAAGATCCAGCTGGGTATTGCCCGGAACCGTGGCGGGTACGCTGGGAATACCCAGGGCAGCCAGGTCGTCGGAGGGGGCGGGGGTATATTGCCCCTGGGGGGCGTAATAGAGGGTCCATGAACCATTGAGTAACATCTGGAAATTCCTCCCGTATGATTAGTAGGTCAGGGTGACCAGGGCGTGACAACGCAGATGGGGCAGGGTGAAATGTACCCCGGTTTCATCCCGGGTGAAGGGGATGTCCTGCTTTTCGGTGACGCAGGTAACCGCCTTGATCTCTTCGGGTACCTTCACGGTGACGGGGACGTTGTAAAGGTCGGGCATATCCTCCAGTACCTCCACTGCGCCGCGGCTGACGGGGGATGCGTAGAGCAGGTGGGCGCAGTAGCGTTTTTCCTGGGGCTGGTGTGCCATGGTGGCGCGGCCGGCGCTCATCAGGGACACCGACAGGGTCTTTTCGGGCTTTAGGAGAGCCAGGGCGTTCAGGAAGTAACGCTTGTGGTAAAGGGAACCGTATTCCCGGTAGATCTTGAAAATGGGGTGGGCAATGTAAAGGATGTTCCCCGAAAGGGTCATGCCCGGAGTGGTTTCCTTGGCAAGATCGTAGGGTGTGTTTTTGTGGCTGCAGAAGCGTTCGTAGGTGCGGTTGAAGTAGGGGTACACCACCTCAGACAGAAGCTCTGCCCCCGAAAGGGTTACCTTTTGAGCAGGGGAGTAGCACAGGAAGGGGGCGGTGACCATATCCTTGGCAATTTTGCCGCCAACCCGGATGAAGTCCTTGTCGCACCCGTTGGGGCCCACGTAGGTGATTCCGGCATCAATCTGGAATTTGCCGTCTGCCACCAGACTTTCACCCGAGAAGATCACCTTACCGCCCCGGGCGATGAAGGCCTTCAGGGCTTCCAGGGAGGCGGGGGAAAGGGTGACGGCATCCGGGAAGATCACCAGGTCGAAGGGGGCGTAATTGTCCTGGTAGACGATGTCGAAATCGGTCTGGGATTCCAGAAGCATTTTGGCAAGGCCCTCGTTGCTGGGGGTGGAATCCGAAAGGTAGATGCCCACCTTGGCGGTGGGACGGGCCGGGAAGGCGTAGTCCTCGATCTCTTCTATATAGCCATAGGCTTCGCCGATGAGCTTGTAGGTATCCCGGTTCATTTCGCCGTTGGGGTGGAGCTGGTCGCCAATGGAGCAGCGGGCGCCGTAGGCCAGCATGGAGGCGGCTTCGTACTTCATGGCGTCGGCAAACTTGAATCCGCCGAATTCTCCCCAGGAGGTGTGGAATTTGCCGGTCATGCCCAGGTAATCCTTGCCGGTGTTGGCGAAGAAACGGGCTCTGGCAGGCATTTTGTCGTATCCGCCCCAGTCGGTGGGCAGGTCTTCCATTTCAAAATGGGTGGAACCGAAGTGATATTCCGGCATACCCATATCGGCGCCGCCGCTGTTGAAGAAGATGGTGGCGTCGGGGTGATAGGAATGGAGGATTTCACCGCACTTGCGCATAAAGTCGCAATGCTTTTCCCTGTAATAGGCCTTGGCGTCTTCTATGCTTTCCGGGTTCAGACCCAGCTTGACCATACCGGCCTTGCATTCGTCGCACAGGCAGTATTCGTTGACGAAGATAATGTCGTAAAAGAGCCCGTCCAGATCCTTGTAGCGCTGGCAGACCTCGTGGGTCAGGGCGTAGATGTGTTCGGCGTAGCTGCCGTCATTCAGACACATATCATCCCAGGCGTTGTGGGGACGGAAATCGTCCGGAGCAGCATTGGGGTCCAGACCGTGGCGCAGGAAGTCGCCCTTTTCGTCCTTGGCCCGCCATTCGGGGTGTGTCTTGGCATCGTGATCCGACCAGCCGCCGGTGATGTAGACCGGCGCCCGGACGCCGATTTCGTGGGCGGCATCGATCATTTCCCCCAAAAGGTCGAAGGAAAGACCGGGGTGCATGGTGCCCACCTTGGTGGGGTAGTAGCAAAGGCCGTGGTGGCACTTGGCGAAAATGGTGATGCTGGAAAGGTGACCCTCCTTCAGGGCCGCCTGAAAGTTCTCCTTGGAAAAGTGTTCGCCGATCCCCGGAATCAGGGGGGAGGTGTGGAAGTCCAGGTGGACCTGGCGTGTGGCAAGAGGTTTCATGGTAAACCGCTCCCTTCGTGTTTTGGATGTCTTTATACTATCCGAAAATTTATGCTTTGTCAATTGAAAGTTGGTGTCCCCGAAGAATTTTCTCCGGGGGTGGAAATCGGCGGGAAAGTATGATAAAATAGAAAAAGAAATCTGTCGAAACGAGGTGCTTTTGCATGATGGCCTTTATCCATACCATGATCAAATATTGCGTGATCCTGTGCCTCTATCCCCTCCGGCTGCTGCCCATCAGGTGGAACCGGATCATGCTGATTTCCGACCTGAACGGGAAATACTCCTGTAATCCTAAATATCTGACGGAATACCTGATTGAGCATTATTTGGATCGGTTTGAAGTGGTGTACGCTCTGTCAAATCCTGCCGAATACCCAGAACTTCCCAAACGGGGGGTCAAAACCATCAAAATGGGCGGCTTGAAGTACTACGTCTACGCCATGACCAGCGGCGTTTTCGTTACCAACAGCGGCGGCATTTCCTTCATCCCCTTCCGGAAAAAGCAGATGGTCATCAACACCTGGCACGGGGGCGGACTTTACAAAAAAATATTGTTGGATTATTACCCCCACACGCCTACTATCATTCGGAATAGCCGGCTTTCGGCACAGAAGACCGATTTGTTTTTGGTCAACTGTGCCGTTCAGAAGGAGGCTTTTCCGCGAGCAACACTCATTCCGAAAGAAAAACTATTTGAATGCGGTTCTCCCAGAAATGATATCTTGTTCTCAGGTGCAGAAAAACAGGAGGAAATCAAGAAAAAACTTGGACTTTCCGGGAAGAAGATCTGTCTCTATGCTCCCACCTTCCGCCGTACTTCCCGAAGTGTGTTTGCTGGGGCGGAGAGTTCGGTAATTGATATTGATGCGGAAAAAACTTTGGAAGCGTTGAAAGAACG